>JAAFGW010000050.1 GCA_010365175.1 Sulfuriferula multivorans
CGCTGATGACCCATTTTGCCCAGGCAGATGAAGCGGCGGGGGTTGGCTGGCAGTTACACCCATTCTTGAATGCGCTCGCAGGTCATGGCTTGCCGTGGAGCAGCGCCAACTCGGCAGCATTGCTGCGCTATCCGGAAACCCAGGGCATGTGGACGCGTCCGGGCATCATGCTGTACGGCGCGTCGCCCTATGTTGATCAATCGGCCGCCGAATTGGGATTGCGACCGGCGATGACCCTGCAGTCTGAAATCATTGGTGTGCAGACTCTGGAGGCAGGTGAAGGGGTCGGCTATGGCTTACTGTTTCGAGCCGAGAAAAAAATGCAAGTCGGCGTGGTCGCCTGTGGCTATGCGGATGGCTATCCGCGCCATGCTTTGACGGGTACACCGGTTTTGGTCAATGGCCAAATGAGTCGTTTGTTGGGCCGGGTGTCGATGGACATGCTGTGCGTGGACCTGAGCGAATGCGCCGAAGCGCGGGTGGGCACGCCTGTCGTACTGTGGGGCGAGGGTCTGCCGGTAGACACGGTGGCGGCGGCGGCCGGCACCAACAGCTATGAGTTGCTGTGCGCCCTGGCTGCGCGGGTATCGGTGGAAGAAACCGATTGAGCTGATTTAGAGCCTGTAACGAAATAAATGGACATTGATCTAACCTTGTTCGTTAGACCATATGCTACGACTATAGACCCCAATGGCTGTGTGTCCTGCTTTTGTGGTGCCGGACGCGTCCTTGGCACCAGCCCGTAGGTTGGGCTGAACGTACTTGTGAAGCCCAACAATTCATCGCGTAAAACGTTGGGCTTCGCTGCGCTCTGTCAATTCCACATCTGCTTTAGCAGATAGTGGATTGCGTGACTTTGTTGCAACCCAACCTACGGATTACAACCTCACCGGCAATTCTTGTATGTTGATGATTGATGAGTCAGTAGTGCAGGTGTCAGCCAATCAGATGCAATCCCTTTGTGCCGCCGCGCACTGCATCCACCACCAGGCGGCGATCAAAGGTGGCCAGTCTGCCATCGTGGGCGATAGCCAAAGCCAGCAGGTAGCTGTCTGTCACTTGAGCGGAACTCAATAGGCGCGAAGCGTCCAGTTTTTTGGTATCCAGCAGGCTGATGTCGTCCGGCCAGAACACATGCCCCGGCAGCGCGCATAAGCCAGTCATCAACTGAGCTACTGCCGCCGGTGTGCCCGGTGAGTTGGGATAGCGCGCATGGCCCACGATGCGCATGACTCCATTTTCGGTCAGTGGGCAGGTTGCCCAAGATTTTTTCCCCTGCTTGGCGAACCAGTCGTGTGCCGCGTCGTGCTGGACATGCGCGGGGTCAATCAGAGCAATCAGCACGTTGACGTCAAGCAGGTAAGTCACCCCGGCAACTCGTCGCGTAACTGATTCACCAGTTCGGGTGTGACTGCCGCAGCCCCGGCGCGCATCGGTAGCAAAGGCACGCCGTTGCGCGCCTTGCTTTTCTGCACAGTGGGTCGCAACGCTTGCCGCGTCAGCGCCGAAATGACTTCGCCGACGCTCTTATGCTGCAAATTTGCCAAGCCTTTTGCCGCCGCAAGTACATCGTCATCAATGGTTAGTGTCGTTCTCATTTTTTCCTCGTAAATGCCTGCATCAAACATCACGCATCATACATCAACTTATTTGCGGAAAAACACTCCAGATGGCGTTCGCCGTGGATGAATTCCGTGCAGTTGTAAGTCTGGACAGCCACATTCAAGGCCACGGCAAACGTCGTGAGGTCGGCGATGCCCTCGTAAATTTCCATCCATGTTCTCGGGTCGTCGCAGCGTGCCAGCTGCCGTGGCGGCTGGCTGCAATGCGTGGCCATCGCGTGTAGCAGCGCATTGATCCGGGTAGCGGCCAGGCTGGCCTGTTCTGGGTCGATGCGGTAATAGACATAGGCGCACTTCACCTATTCAGGCATGGCGTAGGGCAGGGGTTTCAAGCTCAGTGCGGGTCCATCTGCCGCTTTCAGGTGAAGGGTTTGCGTGTTCGCGCTTTCCACCTGAGAAACAACCAAAACGTCGAATCCGCCGGAGGGTGCAGGGGCGGCATTGACCACTGTACCGGTAGTTTGTCCCTCGAAGTCGGCGCTGTATAAGCTGTCGCCCGGCGCGGCTTCAGCATTCACATGTGCGAGGAACATCCGGCGTTTAATCTTGCCGAGATATTGGCTGCGGGCAACGATTTCCTGACCCGGATAACAGCCCTTTTGAAAGTTCACCCCCCCGATGACTTCGAGGTTGACCATTTGCGGGACGAATTGCTCCTGTGTCGCGCTGACAATCATCGGGATCCCTGCATTAAGACGCACCCAATCCCATACGGGTGCCCCGACCGGCGTTGCCGATGAATGCAAGGACACCCAGACATCGGCCGCGCGCTCGGGTGCAATAGACAGCACGAACTTGTCTTCGCCCACCCGTATCACCTGACCTATTTCAACTGCGATGGTTTGCATAGCGGCTTCGGGTACGGCTCCCATTGCAGCAGTGACGGCTGCCATCGCCTGTTTTCCGGCGACAACCAAGCGCACGGTTTCGTCGCTGGCGTCGCGCGCCTGAACCTTGGCGCGCATGATAAACATGGAAAGCCGCTTGTGTACGCTGGCTAGAATGTCGCCCGACAATTGCAGGCAGGTATCCTCACCCTGTCGCCACATCAGAAAATTTCCGAGCAAGCGGCCCTTCGGACTGCAATAGCCGCTCCACTGCGCCGCATCGGCATGGAGCGCGCGTACATCATTGGTCAGCTGGCCCTGCAGGAAAGGTGCGGTTTCGTCGCCGCGAAACGCGATTACGCCTAGTTGCGACAAATCCGCGACAATGGTGCCATTCGTGGCGGCGGCGAGTTCCGGCTCGGGGTCACCATAATGCTGAACGGTGCCATTCTCGATGTGCGCGCCTTGGGTTTGCAGAAAGTCTTGCCAGATTTTGATCACGGTGCTGTCCAGTCAAAGAGGGATGCGATGAAGCCTAAAAGTGTACACGCTGATGCATGAGATTGTGCCCAATCCCTCACGTCTGTTGGGGCTGTTGCTATTGGGTATGGCGGGACTTTCCATTACAGCCATAGTTATTGCTGCGCTTCCTGCCGTCATTCAGATTGTGATGGTTCTGTTGGTGATGGGTCTGAGCGTTTTGGGCTGGCAACGCGCACGCGTAGTTGAAGTCGTGCGGGTGGCCGCGGACGGCATGCTGCAATGTCAGAACAAGGAGGGGGAATGGCAAGACGTCGAGGTGCTGGGTGACAGTCTGGTGACGCTTGCACTGATCGTTATTCGCTATCGCCATGAAACACAGCATGTGCGGACTTTGGTGCTGTTACCTGACAGCGTTGATTCCGAAAGTATGCGGCGCCTCAGGGTGTCGCTACGCTGGGCACGCCACACACGCTCGGACACAGCGTTCCGGGACACGGGTTGAGTACGGTATTGCCGGCTATTGGCAGTGTCTCGGTGTAATCGCGGCTGTAGTGCAAACCCCGGCTTTCCTGTCGTAATTGGGCCGAGCGGATGATGAGGTCGGCACTTTGCACCAGATTGCGCAGTTCGATCAGGTCGTTGCTGACGCGGAAGTTACGATAAAACTCGTCGATTTCATCTCGCAGCAGGCGGATGCGGTGGGTGGCGCGTGCCAGCCGCTTGTTGGTGCGCACAATGCCAACATAATCCCACATGAAACGGCGCAACTCGTCCCAGTTATGCGAGATCACCACTTCTTCGTCGGGATCGGTCACGCGCGACGCATCCCACGGCGGCAGGTCGAGCGTGGGCGCGGCCGGTGTGGTCAAAATGTCGGCGGCCGCGGCATGGCCGAACACCAGGCATTCCAGCAATGAATTCGAGGCCAGTCGATTGGCGCCATGCAGGCCGGTAAACGTGACTTCGCCCACGGCATGCAGGTTGCACAAATCGGTGCGGGCATTCATGTCGGTGACAACGCCGCCACAGGTGTAGTGCGCGGCCGGCACTACCGGGATGGGCTGGGACGTGATGTCGATGCCGAGTTCGAGGCAGCGGCGATAAATTGTGGGGAAATGCTCGCGCACGAATTCGGCAGGTTTGTGCGTGATGTCGAGATACACGCAATCGATGCCGCGCTTCTTCATCTCAAAGTCGATCGCCCGCGCGACCACGTCGCGTGGCGCCAACTCAGCACGCTCGTCGTGATATTGCATGAAGCGACTGCCGTCGGGTAGTAGCAAATACCCGCCTTCGCCGCGCACTGCCTCGGTGATGAGGAAGGATTTGGCGTGCGGGTGAAACAAACAGGTGGGATGAAACTGCACGAATTCCAGATTGGCGACGCGGCAGCCCGCCCGCCACGCCATCGCGATGCCATCACCGGTTGCGGTATCAGGGTTGGTCGTATAGAGGTAGACTTTTCCGGCACCCCCGGTAGCCAGCACGGTGTGGCCGGCGGAGAAAGTTTCGACCTCGCCGGTTTCCTTGTTCAGTGCATAGGCGCCATGGATTTGCCGATCCTGCCCGCCGGCATGCTTGCCGCTGATGAGGTCGATCGCAACATGCTGCTCAAAGGTGTCGATATTGGGGTGCGCGCGAACGCGGTCGAGCAGGCTGCTCTGCACGGCATGGCCGGTGGCATCGGCGGCGTGCACGACGCGACGCCTGGAATGTCCGCCTTCGCGCGCTAGATGGAGTCCGCCTGGTGCGTTCGGGTCGGGGGTAAAAGTGACGCCGTTCTGGGTTAGCCAGCTGATCATTTCAGCTGCCTGGCTGGCCACCATCCGGGTGACAGCCTCATCACACAGCCCCCCTCCGGCGACCATGGTGTCGTGAACATGCGCCTCGACTGAATCCCCAATATCGACGGCCGCCGCAATTCCGCCCTGTGCCCAGTCGCTGGCACCGTCGATCATCTGGCGTTTGGTGACAATGGCGATGCGACGCTGATCCGCCAGCTTGAGCGCGGTGGTGAGTGCGGCAAGGCCACTGCCGAGAATGAGGACATCATATCTGTGCATAATAGTGGGCGATGATAGCAGGCTTGGACCGTGCCAGAATATGTGTATTGGGCGTGAACTAATTTGTCCGGAGGTGTTCTCATACGCCAGATGATGCGGTCACGTATACTTCGAAAATAATTAAAAAGCAGCAGGGAGATATGTCAGACCGCGAATTGGATCAGGTGCTTGTAGAACGCGCCCAACAGGGTGACAAGCGTGCGTTCGAGCTGTTGGTAATCAAATACCAACGCAAGCTCGGGCGGTTGTTGTCGCGCATGGTGCGTGATGCGGCGGAAGTGGAAGATATCTCGCAGGAGGCTTTTATCAAGGCCTATCGTGCATTGCCCGGGTTTCGGGGTGAAAGCGCGTTTTACACCTGGCTTTATCGCATCGCCGTTAATACCGCCAAAAATTATCTGGTTGCGCGTAAGCGTCAACCCGTGTCGAGTGATGTCTTGTCTGAAGATGCGGAAAATTACGAAGAGGGGGAGTTGTTGCGCGATATTGCCACCCCGGATGCGGAACTTCAGACCAAGCAGATCGCCCAAGCAGTGAATGTGGCAGTTGACGCCCTGCCCGAGGAATTAAGGACCGCTATTACGTTGCGCGAAATCGATGGCATGAGCTACGAAGAGATCGCGCAAATGATGGAGTGTCCAATCGGAACCGTGCGGTCGCGGATTTTTCGCGCACGCGAGGCCATTGCGGAAAAAATACGCCCGATGCTGGGCACCAGTCAGGATAAAAGGTGGTAACCATGGCAGCACTTTTTAAAGCAGCACTTTTAAAATCAGAACCCTCCCCCCATACAGAACACGATGACGCCGGGCAGTTGATGCTGTCTGCCGTGCTCGATGGCGAAGCGAAACGCTCCGAAATCGAGGGTTGTATAGCTGGGCTTAAGCATGATGAAGTGTTACGAAAAAACTGGTCTGAGTACCATCTTATTGGGGATTTGATGCGTGGGGTGGCGCCCAGTCCTGATGAGTTTATGGCACGCTTTTCAGCACAATTGGCCAACGAGCCGACTGTGCTCGCGCCGCGACGCAGTGTGTGGCCACAGCGTGTGGCAGCGGCTTCGTTCGCGTCGCTTGCAGTGTGGGGTGTGGTTTCGGTTACCGGGCTGACATCAGACGCGCCGGGCATTGCCCCCTTGTCTGCAATGCCGGGCGCACAGCAGGTTGCGTTTGTGTCTGAGCAGGGTTCTGCGGAGTCCCGTCTGGCACCGTATCTTGTGGCCCACCAGGAGTTTTCACCCATGGCTGTCGCGTCGCCTTACCAGCGTGCAGTCGAGGTGGTGGAGCCTCGTTAATGCGGACCGTGTTAATTCGGACAGTGACAATCTGGCAGCGGGAGTGGTTGGCGATTGCGTTTGCAGGCTTGGTGGCCTTGCCCGGTGCAGCGCAGGCCGATGCCGCGCTTGAATGGCTGAATCGGGCTGCCGTTACAGCCAAACAACTGAATTTCAGCGGTGTCTATGTCTATCACCACGGCGAACATATCGATGTACAACGGGTATTGCACCGGGTCGACGCTTCAGGCGAACAGGAAAAAGTCGAGGTCATGGATGGCACACCGCGCCTGTTCCTGCGCGTAAATAGTGATGTGTACTGCCATCTTCCGGACGGCAAGAATGTGCGACTGGAGCGTAATTCATCGCGTCGCTTTTTCCCCGCACTCTTACCGAATCAACCGGAATCTCTGCTCGACTATTACGATGCCAAGCTGGGTGGGACTGAGCGTGTGGCAGGCCGTAGTTGCCAAATATTGACCCTGGCGCCACGTGATGGTTATCGCTACACCACAACCTTGTGGCTGGACAAGCGTACAGGGCTGCCCCTCAAATCGCGTGTCGTTAATAACAATGGCGGCGTGGTGTCGATGTTCGTGTTTTCGGAAATTCAGATAGGCAAAGCGCCGGATGCCCTATTGTTTCGCAATGACTTGACGGGAAAACGCGTGATAAACGCAGGTGTCGATATGCCGGTTGACGTTGGTTGGAGCATAAAGCCCCCCCCCGGTTATGAGCGGGTTCAGGCCGCCGTGCGTTCGTTACCGGGTAAAAAGTCTCCAGTGACGCATCTGGTTTATTCAGATGGCCTCTCTGTCTTCTCGATGTTTGTTGAGCAGGCTGATCCTCAAGTGGAACGGCTGCATGGCTTGTCGGCAGAGGGGGCCATTGGAATTTACGTCCGTGAAGTCGATGGATACACCGTGACAACGCTGGGAGAAGTGCCAAACCTGGCGCTGATCGAAACCGGTAACTCGGCGAAAAAGAAGTAAGACGTTTATGTTGGAACAAACCGCCGAGGTCACCAAAACTGCATCAGATGGTGTCTGGGTGCAGGCTGTCGAGCCTTCTGGCTGCGGCACCTGTGGCGGCCAAGGATGTTCGACGCGCCGCATAGCTGAATTATTTCAGCGCAAGCCCAGGCAGTTTCAGGTCGACTGTGATTTATCGCTGTCGCCAGGTGATCGCGTGGTGGTGGGTATTGCCGATGGCAGCGTACTTAAAAGCGCGTTACGTGCCTATGGGTTGCCTTTGGGATTGATGCTGGCAGGTGCGTTGCTTTCGCAAGCCTTGCAACCCGGCGACGGCTCAGCACTGATTGGTTTGTTGTTGGGGGGCTGCCTGGGCTGGTTGATCGCGCGAGGTGGGCGCGCACCCCGCCCGGTGGTGCTCAGACGTGAAGATGTCCTGCTTTTGAAGAAAAAACAGCTGAAGAAAAAACAGCCATGAAGAAAGGCAAGCCATGATAAAAGCCGCTCTTGCAACGACCGCACTGGTATGTGCGTTGACAGCGCCCGCGCTGGCCAGGGATGTGATGGATGTGGCGGATCTGGTTGAAAAGCAAGGCCCGGCTGTAGTCAATATCAGCACGACCAAAATGTTGAGACGCAGCGCAGAGGGATTGCCTTTTGCCCTCCCCGATAACGAAGATTTGCAGGAGTTTTTCCGCCGTTTTTTCCCTCGCATGCCGGGTGGGCCGGACGGACGACGGGGGGGGCCGATACAGGAAATTCCGTCGCGTAGCGCGGGGTCAGGTTTTATCGTCAGTAGTGACGGGTATATCCTGACCAATGCACATGTGGTTAAAGATGCAGATGAAGTGCTGGTCAAGCTGATCGACAAGCGCACCTTCACCGCGAAGGTGGTGGGCGCAGACGATCGAACCGATGTCGCAGTGATTAAAATCATCGCGAGCAACCTTCCTGCGGTCAAACTGGGAGACCCCACCAAGTTACGCGTTGGTGAAGCGGTGGCAGCCATTGGCTCGCCATTTGGTTTCGAGAACTCGGTTACAGCGGGAATTGTGTCTGCCAAAGGGCGCTCGTTACCATCAGAAAGCTATGTGCCGTATATCCAGACCGATGTAGCGATCAATCCGGGTAATTCCGGCGGGCCACTGTTCAATATGCGCGGCGAGGTTGTGGGCGTCAACTCGCAGATAGTCAGCCGCAGCGGGGGGTATCAGGGCGTTTCATTCGCGATCCCGATCGATGTGGCGATGGAAGTGGTCGATCAACTGAAAAGTGGCGGCAAGGTTTCGCGCGGCTGGCTTGGGGTGGCGATCCAGGAAGTTACGGCCGATCTCGCTGAGTCTTTTGGTCTGGACCGCCCACGTGGGGCGCTGGTCTCGCAGGTCCAGGAAGGTAGTCCGGCGCTCAAGGCCGGCTTCCAGGCATCCGATGTCATCCTGACATTCAATGGCAAAGCCGTGGAAAATGCGGGCGACCTGCCGCGCATGGTAGGTGTTGCAAAGCCGGGCGCCAAAATGGCGGTAGACGTTTGGCGCAAGGGTAAGAACCAGCGGTTGGAAGTGGTACTGGGCGAATTGCCAACAGATATTCCGGTGGCCAGCAAAGACAGCAAGACCTATTTACGCGGCGGACTGGCTTTATTGGAGCTCAGCGCTGAACGCCGGCGTGCACTCGATATTGATCATGGTGTGCTGGTTGAGGAGGCCACAGGTGACGCGGCGCGTGCGGGCATTCGTACGGGCGATGTCATCCTGGCTGTCAACAATATCAAAATCGCGACGGTGGGCGCGTACCGAAAGGCCATTGCTGCTGTTCCGGTCGGGAAAAGTGTGGCTATCCTGGTGCGCAGAGGGGATGGCTCCATGTACGTGCCACTGAAAATATCGGGTGAGTAAAACGCTCACGCTCTACAAAAGGGCAGGCTGCCCGCTATGCGACGACATGGCGGAAGTGGTGCGTGAACTGATCGTGGGAACTGATCATCAGTTGGCGTCTGTTGATGTGGATACACAGCCCGCACTCAAGGCCCTCTATGGCTGGGAAGTGCCCTTGTTATTCGATGGCGATGCCGAGATTTGCCGACATCAACTGAATCTGTCTGCGTTTAGGGTTTGGCTGCGCGCCCACCCCTAAAATCCGTTAAAATCCACATAGTTATCGCATCCCTTGCCGGGCACGGAAACGTGCCCGTTTTGCTGTGTCCCAGAATCTGATCCGCAATTTTTCCATTATCGCCCACATTGACCATGGCAAGTCCACGCTCGCTGATCGTCTGATTCAGTTCTGTGGCGGCCTGTCCGAGCGGGAGATGGAAGCGCAAGTGCTTGATTCTATGGATATTGAGAAAGAGCGCGGCATCACTATCAAGGCACAAACTGCCGCGCTGACCTACAAGGCTCAGGATGGTCAGATATACCGGCTGAATCTGATTGATACACCGGGCCACGTCGATTTCTCCTACGAGGTCTCGCGCTCACTGTCGGCGTGTGAAGGCGCACTGCTGGTGGTGGACGCCTCACAGGGTGTCGAAGCCCAGACGGTAGCGAACTGTTATACCGCGATTGACCTGGGTGTCGAGGTGATCCCGGTGCTCAACAAGATCGATCTGCCCGCCGCTGATCCAGACCGCGTTGCGGAAGAAATCGAGGATATCGTGGGGATCGATGCCAGCGAGGCCGTGCGCGCCTCGGCCAAAACCGGCATTGGCATCCCGGAAATTCTCGAAGTCGTGGTCAAGCATGTCCCTGCGCCGCGCGGCGATGAGTCTGCACCTTTGAAGGCCCTGATTATCGACTCATGGTTCGACAATTATGTCGGTGTGGTGATGCTGGTGCGGGTGGTCGACGGTGTGCTCAGGCCCAAGGACAAAATTCTCTTCATGGAAACCGGCGCGCTGCATCTGACCGAGCACGTGGGTATCTTTACGCCCAAGTCGGTAGACCGGCCGCAGTTATCCGCCGGCGAGGTGGGTTTTGTGACTGCGGGCATCAAGGAGCTTAAATCGGCCCAGGTGGGTGACACAATTACCCGGGTCGACCGGCCTGCAAGCGTGGCCTTGCCCGGATTCAAGAAGGTGCAATCGCAGGTTTTTGCCGGACTGTACCCGGTTGAGTCACACGATTTCGAGTCGCTCCGCGATGCCCTGACCAAGCTGCAATTGAACGATGCAGCCCTGCAGTTCGAGCCCGAAGTCTCGCAGGCGCTGGGGTTCGGTTTTCGTTGTGGGTTCCTGGGACTATTGCACATGGATATCGTGCAGGAGCGACTGGAACGCGAATACGACATGGACCTCATCACCACGGCACCAACCGTGGTCTACGAAGTGGTGATGAAGGACGGCTCGATGATCCATATCGAAAACCCGTTTAAATTGCCTGAACTGTCAAAAATCGAGGAAATCCGCGAACCGATCATCACCGCAACCATTTTTGTGCCCGAGGAGTTCGTCGGCAACGTGATTACGCTGTGCAACCAGAAACGCGGGATGCAGGTGAACATGCAGTATCACGGAAAACAGGTCATGCTCGTCTATCACTTGCCGATGAATGAAGTGGTGATGGACTTTTTCGACAAGCTGAAATCGACCAGTCGCGGCTATGCTTCGCTTGATTACGAATTCAAAGAATACCGTGTGGGTGATCTGGTTAAACTCGATATTCTGGTGAATAACGAAAAGGTTGATGCGCTGTCATTGATCGTGCATCGTGCCACCAGTGTGTACCGCGGTCGTGAATTGGCGTCGAAGATGCGTCAATTGATTCCGCGCCAGATGTTTGACGTCGCAGTTCAGGCAGCGATTGGTGCCAATATCATCGCGCGCGAAAACATCAAGGCCTTGCGCAAGAACGTACTGGCCAAATGTTACGGCGGCGACATCAGCCGCAAGAAAAAACTGCTGGAAAAGCAGAAAGCCGGTAAACGCCGCATGAAGCAGGTCGGCAACGTCGAAATTCCGCAGGAAGCCTTTCTTGCGATTCTTCAGGTCTCGGACAAGTAATCATCATGAATTTTGCGCTCATTCTATTTATTGCACTCGCTGTTACCGGTGGTATCTGGTTGTTCGATTTATTGTTATTGAAGCGTGGACGCCACAAGGATGCCAGGGAGCCACTACTGGTTGAATATGCCAAAAGCTTTTTCCCTGTTATTTTGATCGTTTTCGGTCTGCGATCTTTCTTGGTCGAGCCTTTCAAAATTCCGTCCGGGTCGATGATGCCCACGCTTTTGATAGGCGATTTCATCCTAGTCAACAAATACACTTACGGTATCCGCTTGCCGGTCCTTAATAAAAAAGTGATTCAGATAAACAACCCGGAGCGTGGTGACGTAATGGTGTTTCGCTATCCAGCCGATCCCGGTCTGGATTACATTAAACGCGTGATTGGTGTGCCAGGTGATGTGGTTGAGTATCGTGACAAAAAATTGAGCATCAACGGCAAACCCGTCAAAACAGTCAACACCGGAACTTACAATTATGTGGGGTCAGGGCTGAATTACATCACCGCGATGGTGTATGGCGAGCAGTTGAATGGGGCTGACCACAGCATGATGACTGAGCCCGGTAAGCCCGCAGTATTTCCGACCCAGGTGGTGGACTTCCCTTCCCGGGAAAACTGCTCGTACAATGCCGAGGGTGAAGGCTTCGTCTGCAAAGTACCCGCCGGACAATATTTCATGATGGGCGACAACCGTGATGCCAGCAATGACAGCCGTTACTGGGGGTTTGTGCCGGATGAAAACATAGTGGGCAAGGCATTTTTCATCTGGATGAATTTTGAGAGTTTTGGCCGTATTGGCACCACCATTCGTTAAAGGAGACACCATGCACCGTGCATGTTCCATGCAAAACCAGCAACGTGGTTTGACCATGATTGGATTTCTGTTTGTTGCGTTTGTTTTGGTCATGGTGGCCATGCTGGGGATGAAGCTGGTCCCGGCCTACATCGAATTCTTTTCGGTGAAGAAAATTCTTGCCACGATGGGGCAGGAAAGTGACCTCAAATCAAAAAGCAATGGCGAAATCCGCAGTGATTTTATGAAACGTGCAAATGTGGGCTACGTCACTGTGGTCAAGCCGGAGGACCTCAGCATTGATAGGCGTAATGGGACTGCGGTCATTTCAGCGGAATACGCATTCCGCACAAAACTCGTTGGCAATGTCAGCCTGGTAGTCGATTTCAGTGCCAGCTCGGACCCCAACGCCGCGCCTGCTCAGATTGAATAATCCGTTGTTAAATCAACGCCTGCAACAGGCGTTGGGCTATACATTTACCCGATCAGAACTCCTGGAGCAGGCTCTGACACATCGGAGTTATGGCGCCACCAATAACGAACGACTCGAATTTCTGGGTGACTCCGTATTGAACTGCTCGGTTGCGCGCAGGCTGTATGAGGCTTTCCCTGACTTACCGGAAGGAAGTTTGTCGCGTCTGCGGGCGAATCTGGTATGCCAGGATACCCTGGCGGAAATTGCCGCTAACTTGAGGTTGGGTGAAAGCTTGTGGTTGGGCGAAGGTGAACTTAAAAGTGGTGGGTTTCGGCGTCCTTCGATCCTGGCTGATGCACTTGAGTCCTTGTTCGGGGCAATATTCCTGGATGCGGGGTTTGATGAGGCGCAACGCGTGGTGCGCGGTCTGCTCGATCCTCTGGTGGCAAAAATCGACCCCAAGGCCTCGGGCAAGGATGCCAAGACGCAATTGCAGGAAATGTTGCAGTCCCGTCGCTTGCCCTTGCCGGACTATCAACTGATTGATACACAGGGCGAGGCGCACGATCAAAGTTTTATCGTTGAGTGCGTGCTGGCCAAACCCCCACTCAAAACGCGTGGCGTTGGGAAAAGCCGGCGTGCCGCTGAACAGGAAGCCGCACGCGTAGCGTGCGCCGAATTGCCAAAATGAACAGGCTGCAAAATGAGTGAATTCAAGTGTGGTCTCATCGCCATTGTCGGACGCCCCAATGTCGGAAAATCCACCCTGCTGAATCGTATCGTGGGTCAAAAAATCAGCATTACGTCGCGCAAGGCGCAAACCACGCGTCATCGGGTAATGGGGGTTCACACCACCGATGAAGCG
>JAAFGW010000051.1 GCA_010365175.1 Sulfuriferula multivorans
AATGATTATGCAACGCGCAAACTGGGTTACGTTCCTGATAAACAGTGGCACACCGCGATCCACGAACACCTTGCCGATCTGAAGGCGAAAGGCTATCCATGGCCACGATTGCGTCAACTGCTTTAATCGGTGGTCGCTATCTCCATTCCAGCTTCTCCCTATTTCAGCTTCCGTTCAAGGCTGCTGGAATACCACCTCTGCCACATCCTGATAACGCTTGGCGAAATGCACCGTCATTCCTTCCCGGATATGGTCCGGCAGTTTGTCAAAGTCTCGCCGATTGGCATCAGGCAAGATAAGTTCAGAAATGCCGATTCGGCGCGCGGCAATGACTTTCTCGCGAATGCCGCCTACCGGTAGAACGTGGCCGGTCAGCGTCAGTTCACCTGTCATCGCAAGCGGCCGCTTGATTTTGACGTTCTTGGCTAACGACAGCAGCGCGGTCGCCATGGTAACGCCGGCGCTGGGACCATCCTTCGGCGTTGCGCCTTCCGGCACGTGGAGGTGAACAAAGCTGGTGTCGAAAAATGTGCTTTCCGCGTTATAGGCCTTCAGGTGAGAAGCAACGTAACTGTAGGCGATTTCGGCCGACTCCTTCATCACCTCCCCCAGCTTCCCGGTGAGTTTGAAGCCTCGATTCAGCGTATGGATGCGCGAGGCCTCGATCGGCAGCGTCGCGCCGCCCATTGAAGTCCAGGCCAAACCGGTGACCACCCCGATTCCACTCATGGGTTTTTCACGGCTGAACACCGGCTTGTCGAGATAGACCTCGACTTCCTTGATGCCAACCTTGATCGGCGTGGGTTCCCCGCCCAAAACCTTGACCACGGCCTTTCTGGCTACCCGGCCCAGCTGCTTTTCCAGGTTGCGTACTCCGGCTTCGCGAGCATAACCCTCGATCACGTGGCGCAATGCACCATCGGTAATTTTGAGTTGAGTGTTTTTCAGTCCGGCGCGGGTGAGCACGCGTGGCCACAGATGATTCCGCGCAATCGCAACCTTTTCTTCGGTGATGTAACCCGACAGGCGAATGACTTCCATCCGGTCGAGCAACGCCGAGGGAATCGAAAAATCATTGGCCGTACAGATGAACAGTGCTTTAGATAAATCAAACCGCACATCGAGGTAATGGTCGAGGAAATCGGCATTTTGTTCGGGGTCGAGCACTTCCAGCAACGCAGAAGCCGGGTCTCCCTGATAATTGCCACCGACTTTGTCAATTTCATCGAGCATGATGATCGGGTTGGCTGATCCGACTTCTTTCAATGCCTGCACGAACTTGCCCGGCATGGCACCAATATAAGTACGGCGATGGCCCTTTATTTCAGCCTCGTCGCGCATGCCTCCAACCGAAAACCGGAAAAATTTACGGCCTAATGCCTCGGCGATGGATTTCCCGATTGAGGTTTTTCCCACACCGGGCGGCCCGATCAACAGCAAAATCGAGCCGGCCATTTCGCCACGCATCGCGCCGACGGCCAGAAATTCAATGATACGGTCTTTGACGTCATCCAACCCATCGTGGTCACGGTCGAGAATGCTACGTGCGTGTTCCAGGTCGATTTTGTCTTGCGTGTGTACACCCCACGGCAGTGATGTCAGCCAGTCCAGATAATTGCGTGTCACCGAGTATTCCGGTGAGCCGGTCTCAAGCAGGGAAAGCTTGTGCATTTCCTCGTCGATGCGCTTTTTCGCAGGCTCGGGCAACGTCAACTTGGCAAGGCGGTCATTGAAGGTATCGAGTTCGGCAGTTTTGTCATCCTTGGCCAGCCCGAGTTCTTTCTGGATAGCTTTAAGCTGCTGGCGCAGAAAAAACTCGCGCTGCTGCTCGCTCATTTTCTCGTCAACCTTTTCGCGGATGTCCGATTGCAGACGCGCCACGTCGAGTTCTTTCTTCAGCAGCACCAACACCTTTTCCATGCGCTTCTTTAAGCCCAGTGCTTCCAGCACATCCTGCAAAGCCATTTTGGATGCAGTGGTGAGGCTGGCTGCAAAATCAGTCAACTGGGAAGGCTCATTCGGCCCAAAGCGATTCAGAAAGAATTTGAGCTCTTCGGAATAGAGCGGATTGTGGGGTAGCAAATCCTTGATGGTATTGATGATGGCAATGGAATACGCACGGATTTCTTCGGAATCCGGCTTGCCGATTTCATTCGGATATTCGACTCTGACTTTGTACGGCGGTGCTTCCGACAGCCACTCGACGATACGGAAACGCCGCCGGCCCTCGGCAATGAACTGCATTTTTCCGTCCGTGCGCACGGGGTGATGAATCCGGGCCACAGTACCAATGCTGCGGAAGTCCGCGCGTTTCACGTCGTCGGTATTGTCTGGCTTGACCACCACGAGCCCCACCATGTGATGCGCAGTTTCGCCGATGACCTCGACCGTTGGCAACCACGGCGCTTCGTTCATCAGCAATGGCAGTGTTTGCGCGGGGAAAAAAGGCTTTTCGGTCAGCGGTAGCAGGTATAACTCATCCGGCAATACCGGTGATGCCGGCAACTTGCGTTCGTCGGACAGGAATTCACCTTCGATCGCGGGGTCATTGGGCATGATCAGATTTTTGTAATCCAGTTAACAGGAGGTACAAGTATCGGGCCAATCTGGCCATTTTCAAGGGCTGCTTGAATTGGATCTGACTGGAATTTCCTCGATGGTATCCGGCAAGCCAGACAAAATCATCAATTCGACCCGTCGATTACGGGCACGCCCTTCTGCTGTGTTGTTGGGGGCGATCGGCAGGCTGGCCTCGCGACCAATGGCAAACAAGCGGACTGGCGCAATGCCGTTTTCAGCCAGCAAGCGCACTACACTGCTGGCGCGAACCGCCGACAACTCCCAATTGGATGCAAAAATCGAATTGCTGATCGGCACATTATCGGTGTGGCCGGTGATTTCAATATTGAACGGCTCGGTGCGCAGGTGTTCTGCCACCGCGCGCAGTACCGTCAGCGATTGCGGCTCGAGTTCGGCTTGCCCTGCGGCAAACAGCACATTGGCATTGATTTCAATGCTGACGCCACGGCGACTCTGGGTAACCCGTACCTTGCCTTCTTTCACCAGCGGCGCCATCACATCAAGCAGGTTACTGGCCACTTCGGTCATGTGTGCCTGTTCTTCTATCGCCTGCTGCTGTTTCAGCGTGCGTTGTTTGACCTCGGGAGGCAGGGGCGTTGTTGACACTTGCGGTACCGGCGCATCCTGCGAGGAGGGCTTGCCGAAGGCATCGCCCAATGAATTGGCCAAAACACGGTATTTGCTTTCGTTGACCGCAGAAATTGCATACATCACCACAAAAAAGGCGAATAGCAGGGTGACAAAATCGGCGAACGAAATGAGCCAGCGGTCGTGATTTTCATGCTCGATCGTGAGGCGCCGGCGTCTGCGCATTTACAGATAACCCCTCAGGCGCGCCTCGATAAGGCGTGGATTGTCCCCTTGAGCAATGCCCATGAGCCCGTCACAGAGTATCTCGCGTTCGGTAACGCGACGCGCGATGGTGAACTTGATCTTGTTTGCAAGCGGCAGAAACACCAGATTGGCCAAGCCTACGCCGTAAATGGTGGCGACAAAGGCAACCGCAATTCCTGCGCCCAGCTTGCTTGGATCCGACAAATTTTCCATGACATGGATCAGGCCGATGACTGCGCCCAGAATGCCGAGCGTAGGCGCATAGCCACCCGCTGATTCCCACACCCTGGCAGCTTGACGTTCAGTGGTTTCGAAGCCGATGATTTGCACATCAAGCGTGTCGCGAAGTTTTTCTGCATCGGTGCCATCTATCAGCAACTGAAGCCCCGTCTTCTGGAACGGATCACGCGTCATGTAGAGGTATTTTTCCAGCGCTAGCAGACTCTCCTGCCGAGCAGTATGTGACCACTGAACGATGCGACGAATGAGGACCTCCGCCTCAGACTCGGGGGGGTTGAAGGCCCATTTAGCCATCCGGATCCCGCGCATGAAAACAGCCAGAGGGTAATGCAGCAACACGGCCGCAAGGGTGCCCACCACCACAATGACAAATGCAGTGGGTTGCAGAAACAAGCTGATATGGCCACCTTCCATGGCTTGGCCGCCAAAAATGGCGGCGCCCGCCAGCCCGAGACCTATCAGGCTTCCGCGATCCATGAATCTTCCTTCAGTTTGGCACGCAGTCGTGCGATTGCCTGACCATGAAGCTGACAAATGCGGGATTCGCTGACGCCGAACACTTCAGCGATTTCACGCAGATTGAGTTCTTGCTCGTAATACAGCGACATCAACAATTGTTCGCGTTCAGGCAGGTTTTCGATTCCGGCGATAATGCAGGCACGCAAATTGGCATCGAGCAATTGCGGCAGCGGCATGCTGGACTCATTCGCCGACTGCTTGTCGAGAAAGGAATCACTCTCGTCCGATTCGCCGAAATCCTCGAAATACATCAACTGGTGACCCCGTGCATCGCCCAGTAGCGATTGATACGTCTCCAGGGGAATCTGCATGGCTTTGGCTATTTCGCCTTCGCTGGGTTGACGCCCCAATTGATGCTGCAGCGTGCCGATGGCTTTTTCAATTTTCCGCATCGATTGCCGGGCACTACGGGGCATCCAGTCGGAATGGCGCAGCTCATCTATCATCGAGCCGCGGATGCGTTGAATGGCATAGGCTTCGAACTGCGCACTTTGCGCTTCGTCATAGCGACTGATGGCATCCAGCAAACCCATCATGCCGGCCTGAACGATGTCATCCTCTTCTACGCTGGGCGGCAAGCGCCCCATCATATGGTGTGCCAGTCGTTTGACCATTGGCATGTATAGCGTCAGCAAGTCGCCTTTTTCGCCTTTTTCGCTTCGACCGGTTACGGTGTACATGTATTATCCCCTTCTACACGAATCCACCAGGCGGCTACCCTGGATCACACGCTGCATAAACCCGCCCACACTGCCCAGGCTGGGCGGCTGCGGCCAACGCAGCAACCCCTCTGCCAGCTTGCGAAACTGCGAGGTGGAAATGGCTACGGGAAACGCATCCACCACTGAAGTCCGCAAATCACCCGCACGGGTCAGGCGCTCGTCTAAAGGAATATATCCCAGGTAGTCGACAGACACACCCAGATAGCGCTCGGCGGTTTGTGCAAAATTCTGCGCCACAGCTTGTGCCTGCTCCGGTGATTCGATGCGATTAAGCAGCAATCTGAATTGACGCTTGCCAAAATTATGGGCCAGACGCTTGACCAGCGTGTAGGCCTCGGTGATCGAAGCGTTTCCGGGCGGCAGCACCACCATGATTTCGGATGCAGCCAGACCCAGCGGCAATGCATCAGGATCGGTGGCCTCTTCCATATCCACAAGCACAACATCAACGCCGCATTGCAGCCGGTTGAAGCTTTGCGCCAGCCATTCCTGATCGCGTTCGGACAAACGTCCCAGCCGGTTGAATCCGCCGCCTATCGGCAGCACCTGGACATTGTCTGGACCATTAAGAATCAAGGCTTCCAGCTTGCACCGTCCTTCGATCACATCCGACACGTCGTAACGCGGTGTCAGCCCCAACGCAGCCGATGCGCCCTGACCCTGCTGGGCCTGATCAATGATGAGCACATCACGCCCGGATCGCGCCAATGCCACGGCAAGATTGGTGGTTGCGGCAGTCTTGCCTGCGCCCTTTTGACCCGACATCACGGTAATGACCTGAAATCCGGTTTGCCCCAGCAAGCGGCGCAGCCCGGCGGCCTGATCGCCCATAAAATTAGCCAAAGGACACCGCGCTTTCACGATAGGAAGATTGATTGTCTGAAAGTGCGAAAGCCAGTTCACTGTCATCGAGCTGCCAGGGTGATGCCGCTGAACGGGCTTTGAATGCACGATGAATAAGGTATTGGCGGTTGGCCAGATGGAGATCTTCAGGTACGCGCTGGCCGGTCGCCAGGTAGTGCACATTCAGTTCGTGACGAATCACACAATCGAGCGCGGGGCCCAGGCTCGCGGCTTCGTCCACTTTCGTCAGAATGCAACCATCCAGGCCGCGCTTCTGATACGCCTCCACCACTTCATTCAAGGTCTCGCCATGGCTGGTGGCGTTGAGCAGCAGCAAACGTTTGATTTGCTTGCCGGCCTGACACAGCATTTCAACCTGCTCGGACACCGCTTGGTCACGTTGGCTCATCCCAACGGTATCGATCAGCACCGTATGTTTGTTACGCAATTCGGACAGCGCCAGCTTCAAATCGGCGGCGTCGCGCACGGCGTGCACCGTCACCCCCAGAATCTTGCCATAAATACGCAATTGCTCGTGACCGCCTATCCGGTAACTGTCGGTGGTCAGCAAGGCTAATTTTTCAGCGCCATGGCGCACCACAAAACGTGCGGCCAGTTTTGCAGTGGTGGTCGTTTTTCCCGCACCCGTCGGGCCCATCAAAGCAAACACGCCGCCGGCGTCGAGCATGTTGGTTTCGTTCTGCATCACCTGCAAGCGCTTCATCAAGGTGTTGCGCATCCAGACCTGTGACTGTTCGACGTCACCTTTCGGCAACTCTCGCAGCATCTCGCGCGCCAGTGTGGCGCTAAATCCTGCCGACAGCATGTCGCGCATCATGGCGGCCCCTGATGGATCCCGACCCGGCAGATCACGCCAGGCCATGTCTGACAACTGATTTTCCAGCCGCATGTGCATCGTCTTGATTTCGCTGATCACGCTTTGCGCCAATTGCGCACTATCATCGCTGGGCATGCTCACACGCTCTATCAATCTGCGTTTGATCGTCACGGCAGGCGCAGGCTCCATCTCCAGTTCGGGCTCCATCTCGGGCTCCGGGTCGCGTTGTATTTTCGACGTCTTGGCTTTGTGGGCCACAACATGAACAGGGGCTTCTTCAACGGGTGGCGCCAAGGAAGCAATGTCTTCAGCCGGCATGGCCAGGACTTCCACCCCGCCCTCCACGGCACGATTTGACAGAATGACCGCATCGGGACCGAGTGCGTCGCGTAACTGGCGCATGGCTTCACGGGATGTTTTGGCGACGATACGTTTGATGTTCATGCTGCTCCTCCTACAAGGGAAGTGACTTTGATATGTTTGCCTTCGGGTACTTCAGCGTGCGATAGAACTTTGAGTTGCGGCACGGCACGCCGCAGAAAACGGGCCAGCAAGGGACGCAATACTGCCGGCGTCAGCAGCACCGGAGGGTGCCCCAATGCTTCCTGTCGTTGCGTCGAGGTTTGCGTTTTTTCAAGCAAGGTATCGGCCAACCCCGGCTCCATACCCGCAGAATCGTGGCCGGCCTGCAACGTCTGTAACAGCAAACGTTCCAGCGCCTGATCCAGCGCGATGACCGGCAATTCGCTGACCGATCCATAAATCTGCTGAACAATTGAACGGCCCAACGCAACCCGGACCAGAGCGGTGAGTTCGTTCGGGTCCTGGACATGTGCGCCATGCTCCAGCAGGCAATCAATGATGCTGCGCATGTCGCGTATGGCCACACCTTCAATCAGCAAGGTTTGCAGCACTTTCTGCACAGCAGATAGTGTCAGCATTTTCGGGACCAGTTCTTCCACCAGTTTGGGTGCACTCTTCCCCAGATGGTCGAGCAAGGCCTGTACTTCCTGCCGTCCCAGCAGTTCGGCCGCGTGTTGCGTCACCAGATGATTCAGATGCGTAGCAACCACAGTACCCGGATCGACCACGGTATAACCCATGGCCTGAGCCTGCTCGCGCTGTTCGGATTCGATCCATACTGCTGGCAGGCCAAAAGCTGGATCCGTTGTCGCCACGCCGGGCAGGGTTCCCGTGATACTGCCGGGATCTATCGCGAGGAACAGCCCGGTGCGTACTTCGCCGCTGCCGATTTCAACGCCCTTAAGCGTGATGCGATAGCTGTTCGGATTGATTTCGAGGTTGTCACGAATATGCACGGCAGGGGGCAAAAAACCAATCTCACGTGCGAATTTCTTGCGGATGCCCTTGATGCGGCGAACCAGTTCACCATCGGCTGCGTTATCCACCAGAGGAATCAGGCGATAGCCGACTTCCAGGCCCAGGGTGTCGATGGGTGCAACGTCTTCCCAGCTGGCTTCCTGTGCTTCGACTGCCGCCACCGGTGCTGTGTCCACTTCTGCGGGGACTTCCTCCTGCTTCTTGCTGCCTCTGTAGGCAATCCAGACCATCCCTGCAGCCAGTGACAAAAAAGCAAAATTCGGCATGCCAGGAATCATCCCCATCATGCCCAGGATCCCGGCTGTGATGTAGAGCGCCTGCGTTTTGTTGAAGATGTTGGACAACATCTGACCGGCAATATCTTCATCGGTACTGACTCGGCTGACGATGATACCGGCCGCAATCGAAATGACCAGAGCCGGGATCTGTGCAACCAGGCCATCGCCAATGGCCAGCAAGGTGTAGTTGTGAGCAGCCTCAGCCAGCGCCAGATCATGCTGCATCATGCCAACCAGCAAACCGCCCACAATATTGATTATAAGAATTAGAATGCCGGCAATGGCATCGCCGCGCACAAACTTCGAGGCGCCGTCCATGGAACCGTAAAAATCCGCTTCCTGGGAAATTTCAGCACGACGGGTGCGTGCCTCATCCTCATTGATCAGGCCCGCGTTGAGATCGGCATCAATCGCCATTTGCTTGCCCGGCATCGCGTCCAGGGTGAAACGCGCGCTGACCTCGGCGATCCGGCCAGCACCCTTGGTGATCACGATGAAGTTGATGACCACCAGGATGACGAACACGATGATGCCGACCGTGTAATTTCCGCCCACCAAGAAATGACCGAAAGCCTCGATCACCTTGCCTGCAGCGGCCGGACCGTTATGGCCTTCCAGCAGCACCACACGCGTCGAAGCCACGTTGAGGGACAAGCGCAGCAAAGTCGAGAGCAACAACACGGTCGGGAATGCGGCGAAGTCGAGTGCCTTTTTGGTCGACAGCCCCACCAGCAACACCATGATGGACAGCGCAATATTGAAGGTGAACAGCATATCCAGCGCAAATGGCGGCAGCGGCAACACCAACATTGCCAGGATGAGGATAATGAAAATGGGTGCGGCAAATGAACGTGCATTGGCCGAACTGAATAAATTGGAAAGCCTTAACGTGCCATTCATGGGGTGGCCTGCAGCGGATCAAGTTCGGGGGGGACCGGCAAGCTTGTCGGCGCGTTGGGATACGCACCCCCCTCCTGCTGGAAATGGCGTAACTGGAATACATAGGCCAGTACTTCGGCTACCGCTGCATAAAGCGTGGCGGGGATTTCGTCGCCGAGTTCGGTGTGACGGAACAGCGCACGTGCCAATGGCGGCGCCTCCAGCATCGTAATGTTGTGTTCGGATGCCAATGCGCGGATACGGGCGGCAACCTCATCAGCCCCTTTGGCTACTACGCGAGGCGCACCCATTTTGCCTTCGCTGTACTTGAGCGCGACGGCATAATGGGTCGGATTGGTGATCACCACATCAGCGGTGGGAATCTCGGACATCATGCGGCGACGTGCCACTTCACGTTGTTGTGAACGGATACGCGCCTTGAGATGCGGGTCGCCTTCCGACTCCTTGGCTTCCTGACGCAACTCTTCTTTGGTCATCTTGAGTTTGTTGTGATGACTCCAGAGCTGATAAGGCAAATCAATCGCAACGATAAAAATCATTGTGCCGGAAACAGTCAGGAAAATTTTGCCTATCAGGTCACCCATATGCAGAATTGCGAGCGAAGGCGATTCGAGGCTGAGCGAGAAAATTCCATCGAGGTTAGTCCAGATCAACCAGGCCGCTACGCCACCCAGCAAGCCAACTTTGCCCAGTGCCTTGACCAGTTCGATCAATCCCTGGCTCGAAACCATGCGTTTGATGCCCGACATCGGATTCATGCGATTGAATTTCGGGGCCAAAGCCTTGGTGCTGAACATCCAACCGCGAAGCATGAGTGGAGAAGCCAGTGTGGCGAGCACCATCAGACCCAGGAAAGGCGCCAAAGCAAAGGCTGCTTCAAAAAACTGGTTTGAAAGCTGCGCCATCACGTGCGAGCTGTCGCGGGCAATTCCGGGATTGAACTGAAGTGCACCCTTAACAATATGTGACAGGGTCTGACCGAGACCACTGGCCATCATCCACAATGCTGACCCACCCACCATCAAGATGACAAAAGTCGACAGCTCGCGTGACTGCACCACTTGGCCGTCTTCACGTGATTTATCCAATCGCTGTGGCGATGGGGCTTCTGTTTTTTCCTGATCGCTGCCTTCAGCCATCCCAAAATTCACCTGTTAGTTGTGATCCATCGGTTATCGATGGGGGTTCTACAGGCTGAATTATTGGGCACGTTACGTACGTGCGATCAGGGGAATAAAGGTGGATTTGGGCCGCTATTTAGCTTCAAGTCGCGTGCTCGGCTGAACCAGGCCTGGCCAGCAGGAAAAGAAGTGGCCTGAATTGTGCATGACAACGCACAAATCAAGCCACTCACTGTCTGGGGTAATCGTATTCGATCAGTGCGGGGGTGCAGTCTTGCTCACTTTGCTGCTGACTTCTGCTTCATTGGCCACACTCACACCACTTGCTTCCTTGGTTACGGCTTCTTCGGTGCGTTTATTCATCACGATGATGCTGATGCGCCGGTTGACCGGGTCGGAAGGCCCCGCCTGGTTGAAGGGAACAGATGCAGCCAGCCCCACCACGCGCAGCATTTTTGATTCGTCCATTCCGCCCGCGATCAACGCTCGCCGCGAAGTATTGGCGCGATCGGTCGACAGTTCCCAATTGCTATATCCACGCTCGCCGTTGGCATACGCGGTGGTATCGGTATGCCCAGACAGACTGATCCGGTTTTGTACATCGTTCAGGACATGGCCTATCTCATTCAGAATGATTTTGGTGTAGGGCTGCAAGTCAGCACTGGCCAGATTGAACATAGGCCGGTTCTGCTCGTCAACAATCTGGATACGCAACCCTTCGCTGGTAATGTCGATCAGCAATTGACGCTTGAACTGCTTGAGCGTTGGGTTGCTATCAATCGCTGCTTTAAGGCGGCCTTCCAGTAATTTGAGATTGGCCGCTTCCTCACGCAAAAGCTCGGCTTTAGCCGCTTCAAGATTGTAGGATTTCTTGTCCGGGATGGATTCACCCTTTTTCACTTGCCCCGCCTTGCGCGTAAGGTCCTGGCCGCCGCCCTTGAGTACGCTGGAACTGTCTCCACTGCCATCGCCTCCCCGCATGGCCACTTTGAGCGGTGTCTTGAAGTACTCTGCAATCCCGGTCAGATCACCTTTGGCGGTTGAGCCCAACAGCCACATCAGCAGGAAAAAAGCCATCATCGCCGTCACGAAGTCGGCATAGGCGATCTTCCACGCGCCACCATGGTGACCACCGGCCACCTTCTTGATGCGTTTGACGACGATGGTTGCTTTTTGCTCGCTCATCTAACCTGGAAACCGTAGTTGGACGCGCCCGATGGTGCGTCTGGGCGGGTGTCTGGCGCATACGATTCCACATGGGCTTCAGCCCATAGTGGATCGGAGTCCTTTAGGGCGAAGCGACGAGGCGGCAGGCCGGGGCTTGCATACGACTTCACACGGGCTTTAGCCCGTAGTGGATCGGAGTCCCCTTGTGGGGCAACGAGGAGCGACAAAGCCAGGCGCATACGACTCCACACGGGCTTCTGCCCGTAGTGGATCGGAGTCCCCTTGTGGGGCACGCCCAGACGTGCCAGCGGGTGCGTAGCGCTCTCACCCAATAGGTGATGGCTATCGAAGGCAGTCAAGTGAGTATTCATGTGGCTCTCCTGAAGGTTAAGCGCGGTCAACTGCGGTTTTTAGGTTTTAACACCACGTAGCGCCAGCTAAGGATTCGAGACCTGATCATGAATAGTTAACGCGATTTCGCGCCCTTCACATGCGTCTCCAGTTCGCTGAAGGTAGGCCGCTCGGTTGAAAACAACACCTTGCGTCCAAACTCAACGGCAATCGCCGGTGCATAACCATTGATGCTGGCCAGCAAGGTGACCTTGACACACTGAAACATCTTGCTCGATTCGTGCAGTTTTTGTTCAAGCAGACCGGAAAGCGGACTGACAAAACCATAAGCCAGCAAAATGCCGATGAAAGTGCCGGTCAATGCAGCCCCGATCAAAATCCCGAGTTCCGCGGGAGGAAGACCGACTGATCCCATGGTTTTCACGACCCCCATCACCGCCGCGACAATGCCGAAAGCCGGCAGGCCATCGCCTAGTTTGGCGACGCTGTGCACGGGTATCTCACCTTCCTGATGGTGCGTTTCGATCTCGTTGTCCATCAGGTTTTCAATTTCAAAGGCATTCATACTGCCGCTCACCATCAGGCGCAGATAGTCGGTCAGAAATTCAACGATATGGTGGTCCGCCATGACCGATGGATACTTCAAAAACAAGGGACTGCTCTCGGGGGCCTCGACATCGGCTTCAACCGACATCAGGCCTTCCTTGCGGATCTTGGTCAGCAGTTCATACAGCAACGCCATCATGTCCATATACAACGTACGGTTGTATTTCGATCCCTTGAACAGGGTTGGCAGCGCCTTCAACGTGGCCTTGATAGCTTTGCTGTTGTTGCCGACAAGGAAGGCACCCAGCGCCCCTCCTCCAATGATCAAGAGCTCTATCGGATGCCATAACGCCGCTAGATATCCGCCGGCCAGCGCATATCCGCCAAACACGCACAGCACAACCATGATCCATCCACCAATGACTTGCACGACAGTCTGTTCCTTATTCTGAATTGATTGTTCTGGCCCGGGTCACTTCACCCTGTCCCTGCACTTCGTGATTTGAAGCACAGGCTCTCAGGGAGAGGATTCGACCAAATTGCCTAAAACTTGATGGCGCCGTTAGAGAATATTGATGTGTATCCATGTCACATCCGCCAGGCATACAAGGTATGGCGCGCGCCTTCTGCCAGGGTTATTTCATGATCAGGCTGCTGCGACTGAACCCCAAATGAAAGGCTGATGAACAGGCTGCCCTTCTGCATCTGTGCACGCGCCTGCTCCCACAATGCCGGCATGACTGCGGGGGATAAAAAGGCAAACACCACGTCAAAACCGGCCAGATCGATGGCGGTGTAATCACGACGCATGAATGTCACCTGACTACGCCTGGACCAGGCGCGCACTCGGCTGATCAGCCATGGTGCCGGGGCGATTTCAGTGCCGTAAAAATGGCCTTCAGGAAAACGGGG
>JAAFGW010000052.1 GCA_010365175.1 Sulfuriferula multivorans
AGGCCGCGTCGCTGCCGTCTGGTAACACCAGCCCGAGTGCGACGGGAATGTGCAGCGTGCCGTCAACAATCGCCTGCCCTGATTCGGTCAGGCGCTTTTCGTAGGCGGTGGGGGCGAGGCTTTGGGTGAGGGTCAGCGTGTAGCGCTTGGTGGTGGCGTCCCACATGCCTTCAGCGTGCAAACGGGGCGTACCGGCGCGGGCGTACCAGCGGCGGAACTGCGTGAGGTCGACGCCCGAGGCGTCCTGCATCGCTGCGACGAAATCCTCGCAGGTCACGGCCTGGCCGTCGTGGCGTTCAAAGTACAGATCCATGCCGTGGCGGAAGCCTTCGCGCCCGAGCAGGGTGTGCATCATGCGGATGACTTCTGCGCCCTTGTTGTAGACCGTTGCGGTGTAGAAGTTGCTGATTTCGGCATAGGAGGCCGGCTGGATCGGGTGCGCCATGGGGCCTGCATCTTCCGGAAACTGGCCGAAGCGCAGGGCGCGCACTTCTTGGATGCGCGTGACGGCGCGCGAATGGGTGTCGGCGCCGAATTCTTGATCGCGGAACACGGTCAGGCCTTCTTTCAACGACAGCTGAAACCAGTCGCGGCAGGTGACGCGGTTGCCGGTCCAGTTGTGAAAATACTCGTGCGCGACCACGCGGTCGATGCCCTGGTAGTCGGCATCGGTCGCCGTGTCGGGGCGCGCCAGCACGTATTTGGTGTTGAAGATGTTGAGGCCCTTGTTTTCCATCGCCCCCATGTTGAAGTCGCCCACCGCGACGATCATGTACTGGTCGAGGTCGTATTCGAGGCCAAATCTTTGTTCGTCCCAGCGCATGGCTTTTTTCAGCGCGGCCATGGCGTGGCTGCATTGGTCGAGCTTGCCCGGCTCGACATACACCGCGAGCCGCACCCGGCGGCCCGAAGCCGTCTGGGTTTCATCTTCGAGCACGTCGAGCTTGGCCGCGACCAGCGCAAACAGGTAGGCCGGTTTGGCGAAGGGGTCTTCCCAGCGCACCAAGTGCCGCGTTGCATCATCGGCGCACGTTCCGCTCTCCACCGGGTTGCCGTTCGACAGCAAGTGGGGAAAGCGCTCAAGGTCCGCTTCGACCGTGCAGCTGAACTTGGCCATCACATCGGGCCGATCCGGGAAGAAGGTAATGCGGCGGAAGCCTTCCGACTCGCATTGGGTGAAGTAGCCGTCACGCGAACGGAACAGGCCCGAGAGCTGGGTGTTGTTGTCAGGGTCAATGCGCACCACGGATTCCAACACGCAGGCATCCGGCAACGGCCCGGCAATCGTCAGCAGATTGTTGGCGTAGGTGTAACGATCAGCATCCAGCGCAGTGCCGTCGAGCGTGAGACTGATCAGTTCCAGTGCCTCGCCATTCAGCACCATCGCGCCATCTGCAACTACCGAGTTGCGCGTGCAGTGCAAGCGCGATCGGACCTCGGCGTGGCCATCGTGAATGGCGACATGCAAATCGACCGACTCGACCCACCAGACGGGCGGGGTGTAATCCTTCAGAAAAAGCGTGACGGGGGTGTCGGTGCGCATGGGATGACCTAAGAGGAATGAGGTGGAGAACAGCGAGTAAGGGAAGATCGGTGAAAGCTGCTTTTGCTAGTGCAAGCCGCAGTTGGAAGTCAGCTTTTTCGATTGCGCCAATATTCAGGCTGGCGGAGGAGATGCATAACAGCAACGACCAGCAAGCGGTCTGGTTCTGCAACATACAGGACACCATAGGGAAAGCGGTGTACCAATGTGCGCCGGATTTCACTGTCCATTGCCTGCCAGGCGTAGGGGAAGGTGATTGCGCGTTGAACGGCAGCATAAACCTGGGTTGCAAAATCCAGGCCGAGGCCGATCTCGCGCATTTCATACCATTCGATGGCTTCGTTAAATTCCACCTCTGCATCCGGGTGGAAGGCGACATTCATTTGTTGTATTGCTGGCGGATGCGCTCGAACACGGCTTCGCCGGGGATAGCTTTTACATGCCCTTGGCGCAATTCCGCCAGTCTGTGTTGCGCAGTTTCTAGCCAGACGGCATCAATTGCACTGTCAGGTGTATTCAGACTGCGTAAAAGTGTGTCCACCACACGCGCCCGCTCTTCTATTGGAAGCGAAGCCACTTCGTCGATTAACTCACCTGTTTTCATCGCCCACTCCTTGGTGCGTAACGAGCCAAAGTCTACGCTGCGCTTCACGACATGGAAACAGCCGCTTACACGCCCTGTTTCAGACTGGCTTCAATAAACAGGTCGAGATCGCCGTCCAGCACTTTTTGCGTGGCAGAGGTTTCGACGTTGGTGCGTAGGTCTTTGATACGGGAGTTGTCCAGCACGTAGCTGCGGATCTGGTGACCCCAGCCGACGTCTGCCTTGCCGGCTTCGAGTTTGTCCTGCTCGGCTTGGCGCTTGCGCAGCTCGGCTTCGTAGAGCTTGGACTTCAGCATCGACATCGCTTCGGCGCGGTTCTTGTGCTGCGAGCGGTCGTTCTGGCACTGCACCACGATGTTGGTCGGCATGTGGGTGATCCGCACCGCGGAGTCGGTTTTGTTGATGTGCTGACCGCCGGCGCCGGATGCGCGATAGGTGTCGACGCGCAGGTCGGCGGGGTTGATGTCGACCTCAATCGAATCATCCACCTCGGGGTAAACGAACACGCTGGCGAATGAAGTGTGGCGGCCGCCGGATGAATCGAACGGCGACTTGCGCACCAGACGGTGAACGCCGGTTTCGGTACGCAGGGTGCCGTAAGCGTATTCGCCTTCGATCTTGATCGAAGCGGATTTGATGCCGGCGACGTCACCGTCGGACTCTTCCAGCAGCTCGGCCTTGAAGCCTTTGCGTTCGGCGTATTTCAGGTATTGCCGCAGCAGCATCGAGGCCCAGTCGCAGGCTTCGGTGCCGCCGGCGCCAGCCTGGATGTCGATAAAGCAGTTGTTGGGATCGGCCGGATTGTTGAACATGCGGCGAAATTCCAGCGTGGACACATCTTTTTCAAGGACTGCGACGTCGGCTTGAACCGCTTCAAGCGTCTCATCGTCATTTTCTTCGCGTGCCATGTCGAACAGCTCGGCCGCATCCTTCAAGCTCGACGCCACGCGGTCGAGTACCAGCACCACGTCTTCCAGCGACTTACGTTCGCGGCCCAGCTCCTGGGCTTTGGCAGCGTCGTTCCAGAACTCTGGCGACTCAGACAGGCGGACGACTTCTTCTAGACGATCCTGTTTGACAGGATAGTCAAAGCAACCCCCTGAGTTGGGTGGCACGCTCGCCAAGGTCGGCGAGGCTGGCTTCGATCTGATTGAGGTGTTCGGCTTCCATGATGTGTATTGCGTTCAGGCGGAAAAGCCGAGAATTATAGCCCAGGCGAGCACCAGTCCCAGCCCCATCGCCCCCATGCCCGCTATTGCGTGGCGCGCCATTTGCCAGCCGCCTATGGTCAGGGCAAGGGCCGATTTGAAGGCCAGATTGGCCAGAATCGCAATTGTGATGACGTTGACCAGCACCGATACGGGTAGCTTGTCCAGGTTGTGCAGTCGCAGACTGGAGAGGGTGATGGCATCGACGTCAGTTAGCCCCGACACCACGGCCACGCCGTATAGGCCGCTATTCCCCAGCCAGTCAGACAGCCAGGCCGCGGCTAGCAGCACCACGCCATACATCAGGCCAAAGCCCAGCGCGGTGCGCAACTCAGTGGGGTTGCTCATTTCCAGCGCGGGCGGATCGCCTTGCGGCCGCAGCTTGCGCACGCCATAAGCGGCACCGAGGCCGCCTGTGATCAGTCCGCCCATCAACACCGGCAACAACTGAGGCAGCACCGAAGGGGCCAGCACTGTGGCCAGCACGCCGAGGCGCGCCAGCACCACCAGATTGGCCAGCACGATCACGGTGACGGCAGTGGGGATCAACGCATGGTTGGCGCGTGCGTGACGACTGAACGACAAGGTCGTGGCGGTGGACGAAACCAGCCCGCCCAACAGGCCCAGCATGACCGAACCACGCTGTGGCCCCACCAGCCGCAGTGCGGCATAGCCCGCCAGTCCCACGCCAGAAATCAGCACCACCATCCACCAGATCTGGTGCGGGTTGAGCGCGCCATAGGGGCCGTAATTCTGGTTGGGCAGCAACGGCAGGATAATCAGCGCCAGCACGGAAAACTGCAGCACCGACAGCAGGTCGCGCCGGGTGAGTTTCTGACTGATTCCGCGCAATTCCGGCTTGAAGTAGAGCAGTATGGTGGCCGCAATCCCCAGCATCACCGCCAGCTGGATTTCGTTCTGCCACACCAGCACACCCAGGCCGTAGCACAGCAGCAGCGCCGCCACGGTGGTGGTTCCCGGGTCGCCCTCCGCCTGTGCCGGGGTATGCATATAGGCCGCAATCATCATCGCGCCCACCAGCAACATGCCGGTCGCGATCAGCCACGGTTCGCCCAAAACCGTCGCCAGATGCGACGTCAGTACCGCCAGCAGCGCCGTCAGCGCAAAGGTGCGAAGTCCTGCTTTTGCTGCCGGATTGCGCTCTCGCTCCAAGCCCATCAACAGGCCAATTGCCAACGCCACTACGTAGCGGGGCAGCGGGGCCAGTTCGGGTGGAAGCCAGACGATCAGGTCGTTCATATCATTTGAGTTGGTGTGAACAATATTCAGGCAAAGCGCGTGTCGCTATTTAGGCTTATACCTAATATGAAATATACGCGAAACATTACAGAATAAAAATATGTTAATGTATTAATAGTGGTTACGATTGAAAGGAAACATCATGCTGTTTCGTCTGTTTGCTTTGGTTTTGCTTGCGGGGGTCGGTTGGTCTCAGGCTATGGCTGCGCCCAACGGCGCAAAACTGTATGCGCGTAATTGCGCCTCCTGTCACGGCGCAAGCGGTAACGGCGGTATTGGTGTTCCACTTGCGCTGCCTTCGTTTCAGGCAGGTATCAGCGACGACTATCTGCGCAAGACCATTCAACTGGGTCGGCCAGGACGCGTCATGCCTTCATTTTCCAGTCTGAGCAAGGATGAAATCGAGGCCCTTGTTCGTCATGTGCGTTCCTGGAGCAAAGTGCCAGCGCCCGTGTTTTCAGCCACGCGGGTAAAAGGTGATCCGAAACACGGCGGAAAATTGTTTGCGCAACATTGCGCGGCTTGCCACGGCGTCAATGGCGAAGGCGCGCAAGGCACCGGCGTTACGTTTTCGCGTCCACGCGATTTGCCCATCATGGCACCTGCGCTGCATAACCCGGGATTTCTTGCCGCTGCATCCGATGGCATGATCAAGGCCACGTTGATGAAAGGTCGGGAAGGTACGCCGATGGTTTCCTTTCTCAAGCAGGGGCTCAAGGAAAAAGAGATCAACGACATCGTCAGTTATGTGCGCAGCTTTGAAACGCAACCGCTGGCAAAATCAGCCCGGCTACTGGAAACGGAAAGTCCGGTGATCGTGCGTGAATCGCCTTACAACCTGCAAACCACAGTTGAGCGCGTCAAGACGGCAGTGACCACCCATAATTTTTTCTACGGTCGGGTGCAGACGCTGGAGTATGGGATGACTGAGCCAGCGAAAGAAAACCCGAAACAGGTCATTGTGTATTTCTGTAATATCAGTCTGCTCAACCAGGCGCTGGCCGTTGATCCACGTGTCGGCATGTTTTTGCCTTGCCGCATCACGATTCTTGAGAAGCCAGACGGCAAGGTAGACATCATGTCGGTCAATCCTAAGGTGCTAAGCCGCTTATTCAACAATTCCGAGCTGAATCAATTGTGCGAGGACATGAAGCAGAGCTACACCGCAATAATGGAGGAGGCGACGCTATGAACACGTTGACGCGAAGGATCATGGGCGTCGTCATGGTGCTGTTTCTGGCTGCACCCGTGGCCGCAGATGGATTGTTCATGGTGAGAATGGACAAAGCCTTTCCCGAAGCGATGACCCTGCTGCAAAGTGCCATTTCGAGCCACGGCTATACGATTACACGCTTGCAGCAAGTAAACGAAAACTTGGAACGACGCGAATTTAAGAGCGATATGTATCGCGTCGTGTATTTCGGCAAGCTTGAAGAGATAAAACAGATATCGGCGCAGCAACCTGAGTTGATTCCATTCCTGCCGCTGAACATTACGATCTTCGCCGAGGGGGAACAAAGCATTCTGGTGTCGAGCCACCCCAGCACATTGCGTCAGTTTTTCCCGGACCCGGCCTTGAGGCCTGTGTTTGATCGCTGGGAGAAGGATATCGGGTCGATCATGGATGAAGTGCGAGGGGACAGTAACCCTTAATCGCAGGCCGCTGTCTTTAACCTCTTAGCGTTCTACTCGTGTTCTCATGCAGGGTGAACGGGCTGTTGCCAGATCAATGAATGGCAGGAGATATTTGGGTTGGAGGGTGCAGGGGTAATTCGAAAAAAAAAGAGAGCGCCTTCGCCCTCCACTGACTCAAAACCGATTGTTCCACCCATACGCTCGATCAGTTCGCGGGTAATCGCGAGACCGAGGCCGGTGCCGCCCTTTTGTCGGGTGTCCGAGGCGTCGGCCTGGGCAAATTTCTGAAAGATATGTTCATGGAATGCCGCGGGGATCCCCGGCCCGCTGTCCCTCACTTCGACTCGCGCCGTGGTGTCACCGCGGGAAACCGTGACCTCAACCATCCCGCCCTCAGGCGAGAATTTGGTGGCATTTGAAAGCAGGTTCGCCATGACTTGCTGCAGGCGCTGAAGGTCGACATTTACGCTGATTTCGTCCGTGATGCCGTTGAGATTCAGACGGATCTTGCGTTGCCTCGCATAAGACTGGATGTCACTGATTGATTGCGCCAAAGGCGGCATGAGCGACTGTACCTGCATGTCAAAACGCATCTTGCCAGCCAGAAGTTTCTCCATATCCAGCAGATCATTGATCAGGAAGGTCAGTCGCAGGCTATTTTGATGTGCGATCTCGATCATGTTCCTGGCCTGCTCTGACAGAGTCCCTAACGCGCCTCCGATCAGGAGTCCGAGTGCACCTGAAATTGAAGTGAGCGGCGTCCGCAGTTCATGGCTGACGGTGGAAACGAATTCGCTCTTCATGCGCTCGACGCGCTTGCGCTCGGTGACGTCCCGAACGATGGCGACAAAGCGTGCGGGCTCATCTTTCGTTGCGATGTACTGCAAGAAAATCTCTACCGGAATGCGTTGTCCGTATTTGTGTTTGTGTGTGGTCTCAACCGTCAGCGAGTCCTGTTCCCCGGCGCGTAGTGGCGCAATCAGCACGTGGAATTGCGCTTCGGTGAAATCGGGCTTGATATCGAATGGGTGCATGTGTAGCAGCTCGTCACGGCTGTAGCCCACCTGCCGTATGGCCCCTTCATTGACGTAGAAAAATTTGAGACTGTCCGCATCGAACATGAACACACAATCGAGCGTACGGTCGAGTGTGTTCTTGAATCGGCTTAGCTCTTGTTGGCCTTTCCTGTGTTGCTGCTGAATCCGTGCGGCCACTACAAGCTGTCCCAGGATGACAAGAAGGGGGCGCATGTATTCAATCAGCGCCTGGTCGTATCCGCCCGGCCGATTGGAGAGCCCGATCATGGCAACCAGTTCGACACCATGATGGACGGGAATTCCCAGAAAAGTGTCAAGTGATGGATGTCCTTCCGGCAGGCCACCACGGCGTGGGTAGGTAGCCGGATGATTGGCGATGACAGGCTCGCCCGTGGTTAGCGCAGCACCAAACAAGGTCTCAAGATTGTGAAATTCCATGCCCTGCGGTGCGTTCGCTTCGTAGAAGGCGCGGGTGGCATCGTTCCAGGCAATGTTGGAGATGGCATAGGTTTTCAGGTAAGGCTTGCCCTTGGTGGTGTGAAGTACCTCGCCGACGAAACCATATTCACTTTGGGTCAACGATAGAATGTCGGATAGAAGCCCATCGAAAGCCTTGCTGCGGTGAGTTTCACGGATGAATTGTGACTGCGCACGTGCGATGAGTTCGTTGAGTTGTTGCTATTGTTGCAGAGTGGATGCTTGCGAGGCGGACTCGGCACGCAGCCGAATGTTTTCGTGGAGCTGCTGTTGCAAGCGGGAAGAACTGGCCGTGACGAACACCAGAAACAGCAACACCATCACGCCCATGGTCAGCGGTATCGTCCCGCCAACCATCAACAACATGGGAATCAGGGGGAAAACCGCAGGGATAACAAAGCCGAGGGCCGATGCGCGATCGGCGCTCAGTGAGGTGATGGCACCGAGCCCACTCCGGCCAACACAAAGGCAAGAAAGACTTGATGAGCCAGATGTTCCGTTGGAAAGAGCAGAAGTCCATGCATGCCCCAGACCACGCCGGTGGTGATGGCGCCCAGGCGAAACGGCCACAAGAAGTTGGTTTCTGGGCTGGGTGACGCGATTCTGGTCCGCCGATAGCTCAGATACATGAGGGCACGCGCGACCAGCACGCTGCCAAACAGCACAAGCCAAGCACTGGCCAGGTTCGGGCTGATTACCGGCCACAGCACGAACACCAACAGGATTGCGAGCAGCGCATTGGCGAACAAGGAGGAGAGCACGCCGCCATGCAGCAGTCTCAACACCTCGGCTCGCATCAGGGTGTCCTGACTTTGGGCGACTTTGATGCGAGCAGAAGGTAGGTTTGAATTCATCCACCCACCGCTGAATCGACAGAGTGCCAATTAGTGATGTTCTTGATGAGGATTACCAGGGTCTGGGGTTGTTGAGCGCTGTTGCGTTAACGGGCATTTCATTCTGGCAGGATGGGCTCGGTAATGAAAGCTGAGAAAGCCTTATTGCTCTCGTGAAGAGGGTATTCAATTCAGCAGGAACGGGTTGCTGTTCTGAATTAATAAAGTCGTAAACGCCATCTCAGGATTGATGCTGGCTTGAGCCGCAATAATTTTTTGCGAGCCCATTCAATAATCGTAAACATCTGTTTTCATTTGGGCCCAGCCACAGACGAAGTAAATGGCAGCTATCGGCATTGGAACGGACGATGAGCAGGTTAAGAGCAATTGACGCTTCTCGGCCGAAGCGGTCGGATGATGAAGTCCGACAATTTGGGGCGAAGGTCCGCACCCAACAGCGGACGGTCGCGCATGATTGCTAAATTTTTAATGCTAATTTGATTTTCATTAATTTGGTTGGCCGAAAACGCTGCGTACGGCTTTAAGCGACGCATTAGGTGCAATCTAATTTACGTGCATGCCGTGCTACTCTCCGTCTCGGGCCAACTAATAAGAGTCCAACAGGGGCGGCGAACTGTGACAGAACATCTTCTAGAAGGGAAAAGCCTTGAGTGGCTTTTGGAATCCGCCACCGATGCAATGATCATTACCGACCGGGAAGGCAGGATCATTCTCGCCAACCCCACCATCGAACAACTCTTCGGCTACCCGCGCCATGGGCTGATCGGAAAATTGATGGAGGTTCTGCTTCCGGAACGCTTCCGCCAAGCGCACCACTCCCAACTTGGGAGCTATTTCGCCCGGCCCCATGCGCGGGCCATGGGCGCAGGAATTGAGCTTTTCGGTCTGCGTCAGGACGGCAGCGAGTTTCCCGTTGACGTGAGCCTGTCCCCGCTTAAAACCGAACAGGGGCTGCTGGTGATGGCGACGATACACGACATCACGCGCCGCAAGCAGGCCGAAGAGGCGTTGCGCGAGAGCGAAGCACGCATGCGGGCCATCTTCGATACCGCCGTGGACGGCATCGTCACCATAGACGAACGCGGCACAATCGAACGTTTCAATCCCGCCGCCGAGCGCATGTTCGGCTACACCGAGGGCGAAGTGGTCGAAAAGAACGTTTCCATGCTGATGCCCTCTCCCTACCACGAAGCGCACGATGGTTATCTCGCCCACTACATGCAGACCGGCGAGAAAAAAATCATCGGCATCGGCCGCGAAGTGGTGGGTCAGCGCAAGGACGGCACCACGTTCCCGATGGACTTGGCAGTGGGCGAAACGCGCCAAGGCGTGCGCCGCATGTTCACTGGAACCGTGCGCGACATTAGCGCGCGCAAACAGGCGGAGGAACAGCGTGACCGTCTGCTACGGGAGCTGGAGAGCGCCAACGAGGAACTCAAGAATTTCGGCTATGTGGTATCCCACGATCTCAAGGCCCCGCTGCGGGCCATCGGTTCGTTGGCGAACTGGCTTTCCACGGATTACGCAGACAAGTTTGACGACGAAGGCCGGGAGCACATGCGCCTGTTGATTAGCCGGGTGCACCGCATGGACGGTCTGATCGACGGCATTTTGCAGTATTCGCGTGTAGGCCGGGTGAAAGAAGTGTCCGTCCCGGTAGACCTTAACCGGCAGGTGCATGAGGTGATCGACCTGCTGGCCCCACCGGCAAACATTGCAATCAGTGTCGAGAATTCCTTGCCGACCGTCATGGTAGAGCCGACGCGCATCCAGCAGGTGTTCCAGAACCTGCTCTCCAATGCCATCAAATACATGGACAAACCCGAGGGCGAAATTCGCATCGCCTGTAACATCAAGGGCAAGCAATGGAAATTCAGCATTACCGACAATGGTCCGGGGATTGAACCGCAACATTTTGAAAAAATCTTCCAGTTGTTCCAGACACTTGCCCCGCGCGACCGTGTGGAAAGCACCGGCGTCGGCTTGGCGCTGGTAAAGAAAATCGTGGAAATGTACGGCGGGCGCATCTGGCTCGAGTCCACACTCGGTCGGGGAAGCACATTTTTCTTCACTCTGCCGCGCACGGCTGCAACCGCAGGCTCAAGCAACGGAAATAAAGCATGAAAATCACCAGCAAGCCGATCCTTCTGGTGGAAGACGATCAAGTGGACGTCATGACGGTCGAGCGCGCCCTGAAGGAGATCCACGTTACCAACCCGGTGGTGAGTCTGGAAAATGGAGAGGAAGCCCTGAAATACCTGCGTGACCCTGATAGCGTCAAGCCGTGCATTATCCTGCTCGACCTGAACATGCCGATCATGAACGGCATGGAGTTTCTGCAAGTGGCGAAGCACGACGCCCAGCTCAAGCGCATCCCGGTGGTCGTACTGACCACGTCCGAGGAGCAACAGGACAAAGTAAACAGCTTCGACTTGGGGGTGGCCGGCTATATGGCCAAGCCGGTGGATTACCCGCAGTTCGTCGAAGTCATGCGCACCATCGACGCCTACTGGACCATCAGCGAAGTGCCGTTATGACCAAACCGAAAATTCGCATACTTATCGTTGAAGATGACACAGTGGACCGCATGGCCTGCCGCCGTGCGCTGGCGCAGGATCCGGACTACGAATTCGTGCTATACGAAGCCGAGACCGGCCGGGAGGGACTGCAACTCGCCCATGCACAAAAGCCGGACTGCATTTTGCTTGACTACCACTTGCCGGATATGAATGGCCTGGAGTTCCTGTCCGAGCTGAGAAACGATCTGGGCGAGATCCCGGTGCCGGTGATGATGCTGACCGGCGCCGACAAAGTTTCGGTCGCAGTCGAGGCGATTAAACGCGGTGCGCAGGACTACTTGGTCAAGGATGTGAACCGCCAATATCTGGAACTGCTGCCTGTTGTCATTCAACGCGTGCTGCGCGAGCGGCGGACGCTGATGGAAAAAAAACAGGCGGAAGAAAATCTGGTCCAGGCCGAATATATGTCGCTATGTTTAGCAAACGCCAAGGCTGCAGCAGAAAAGGCCAATCTTGCGAAATCGGATTTTATTTCCAGAATGAGCCATGAATTGCGTACTCCGCTCAATGCCATTCTCGGTTTTGCCCAGTTGCTGGAGGTCGGTTCACCTCCGCCTACGTCCGCCCAGACTGCAAGGCTGCACCAGATAACCAAAGCAGGATGGTATCTGCTGGAACTGATCAACGAGATCCTCGATCTCGCGGTGATCGAGTCTGGCAAGTTATCGCTGTCGCGAGAACGGGTGTCGCTGATCGATGTCATGCGCGAATGCCAGGCCATGGTCGAACCGCAAGCGCAGCAACACGGCATTCAAATAAACTTTCTGCCATTCGAAAACACCTGGTTTGCCAATGCCGATCGGACCCGGGTGAAGCAGGTTCTGCTCAACCTGCTTTCCAACGCGATCAAATACAACCGCGAGCAGGGAACAGTCGAGGTGAAGTGGACCGCGAGCACCCCGGAACGCATACGCATCAGCATCAAGGACAGCGGAGCGGGATTGCCTCCGGAAAAGCTGGCGCAGCTCTTTCAGCCGTTCAATCGTCTCGGGCAAGAGACCGGCACCGAGGAAGGGACGGGCATCGGACTGGTGGTAACCAAGCAACTGGTCGAGCTGATGGGGGGCTCAATCGGCGCGGAAAGTACCGTCGGCGTGGGCAGCGAATTCTGGATCGAACTGGTCGCGGCTACCGTGCCGCAACTTGCAGCTAGAGGATACGAACCTCAAGAGCTAACTCCGAAAGTTTATGTCGGCATGCAGCAGCACACCCTGCTTTATTTTGAAGACAACCCGGCCAATTTGTTGCTGGTCAAGGACCTCATTGAGGAGGATCGTCCCGATATGCGCTTGCTGATCGCGGAAAACGGCAGGCTCGGTATCGAATTGGCACGTACCCATCTGCCAGATGTGATTCTGATGGACATCGCCTTGCCTGATATCAACGGTATTGAAGCTATGGAGATACTGAAAAAAGATCTTCTAACGGCGCATATTCCTATCGTTGCTCTCAGTGCCAATGCAACGCCCGATAATATTTTGAAAGGGATGGAAGCAGGATTTTTCCGCTATATCTGCAAGCCCTTTGAACTCAATGAATTTATGGGTGTGATCGATGAAGCACTGGAATTTCGAAAAAGCAGATTAGCCAGCACGAATAATACAGAAGGAATTGGGGGCTAATTGCTCCAGTATTTTAACGCCAGTATTTTGTAACGCGAGTAGTTTTGGCTTGGGTATCGTTCATGAATAAAGAGACTTCCTCCATTCAAGACGGCATCAGTGTGC
>JAAFGW010000053.1 GCA_010365175.1 Sulfuriferula multivorans
TTCTGCGCCCGCGCATGGCCGAATTGGGACGCTCGTGCGTGCACCCGGCGCATCGCAACGGCACCGTCATCTCCCGCTTATGGATGGGCCTGGCCGATTACATGTCACGCCATGGCTACGAATATGTGGTCGGCTGCGCCAGCATCAGCATGGCCGACGGCGGTCACATCGCCGCCAGCGTGCATCGTCAATTAAGCGCAACACATCTCGCACCCATCGAATGGCGCACCACCCCCCGCCATCGCCTGCCGATCGAGGCCCTCGACGATGGACAGAAGGCCGCGCTGCCGCAACTGATCAAGGGCTATATCCGGATGGGCGCGATGATGTGTGGCGATCCGGCCTGGGATCCCGATTTCAACACCGCTGATCTCCTACTACTGCTGCCGATGGCACAACTCAACCGCGATTACGCCCGACGTTTCATCGGGTGAGCGTGGTTGTTGACGCTTTAGCGTCTTTACAACCACGGCCTGCCCCTTGCGGGTAGAGCGTGGTTGTTGTTGCATACGACTCCACACGGGCTTTAGCCCGTAGTGGATCGGAGTACCCCTCAAGGGGGTATTGAAAAGAATCCTTTAGGGCTTTAGCAACTTTACAAGCACGGCCTGTGAGATCGATGCGCAGGATGCGCCGCGCTTCCGCATCTTCAACAAGATCGACCATGTCGGCGACGCGGCGGCGCAAGTGGAACGCGAGGCCGCGCTGCGCGCCGAGTATCCCGGTTGCCTCGTGATGAGCGCGCGCCGCCCCCACGACGTCGCCAAATTGCACAAGGCGATCGTTGCGTTTTTCCAGAAGGACCTCGTCAAGGCCGAGCTTTTTCTGCCCTGGTCGGCCCAGCAACTGCGCGGAGAAATATTCGCGCGCTGCGAGGTGTTGGAGGAACGTGCCGACGAGGAAGGTGCGTTCTTCCGCGTCCGCGGCGAACAGGACACGCTGGATAGCCTGCGCGAGCAGTTCGGCCAAGTGCAATAAGCTCAGATCACCTGCAGCGCCCTGTGAGTGGCGGGTGAGGTCGGGGAGTGCGTCCTCCGCCTCGGTGTGTCGCCACAAAATAAGTTCCATCCGGCCTCCCTCAAAAAAATGTCTGATTCTGAATGCGTGCGACGCCTATTGTGCGACAAGCGGGGGAAAAAAATGTCAGGCATGCGCGCCATCCCGCCACCAACCTCATCCGTAGTTTCAGGCCGGACTGCGTATTCGCGTCCTGCGGCGAATCGGCTTGAACCTGCTACCAGTAAGGCTTCAATTTCATGAAATACTGCAGATGCCTGGCGCTTTCGCCGTCCGCTGCATCCGCCTGCTTCGCCGCCAGCCAGCCGAGGACGAAGTCCCCCATCGGTCCCGCATCCGCCTGCCCTAAAGGATTCTTTTCAATACCCCCTTGAGGGGTACTCCGATCCATTACGTTCTGAAGAACGTGTGGAGTCGTATGCGCTTCCGTCAACAGGCTCCACGCCACACGCGCATCGTTGGTGCGCCCCAGGCTGTCCTGCGCGTCACGCAGCACAGCCAGATATCGAGCCTGCCGGCGACCGGCGAACAAGGTCTGGAAAAACTCGGCCGCATAACGCTGGCGCTTGATGGCGATGCGCAGGGCATGGCGTTGCGCCGCTTGCAGTTGCCCGAACGCGTGTGCGCCGCGGACGATGGGGCGATGCCCCTTCAGCAGCGCCCGGCGCGCCCATTTGTTCAACGGCGACAACTGAACGAAGCGCTGCGCCTCCGGTGCTGCACGCCAGCCGCGCTGCCAGCCATGCTCATCGGGAAAATGCGGGGCAATTGCGGGCAGGGTCTCGCCGCACAGCACGTCCCAGTCGCGTGCCGGGCCGAGCGCGGCAGCCAGCGTGCGCAGGCCGTCCATCAGTTCGTCCGGCAGCACGCATACCCGGCGATACAGCCGCAGCGCCGCACGTAGCCGCCGCAGCGCCACCCGCGCCTGATGCACGTACTTGATGTCGTTAATCGGTTGGGCATCACGTTTGCTCCTTTATGCCCTTCAGGGTGCTCTCCCGCTTGCGGGCTTAGTCGAATACTTAGTCGTTCCATCAGAGGGCACAGCACGCCCGGCAGATTAGCCTGGAACTGCGCGAGACACGCCTGGTAGATCGCGGCAAAGCCGTCTTCCACGCTCATGGCGCTGTCCAGTGTTAGCGGTGCGGATTTGACCGGCGCCGCGCCCTCGCCACGCGCCAGGCGCACGCCGCGCTCGGCCTTGCTGACGTCCAGCGGCACGCAGTCGAGCTGCTGCGCCCAGCCCTGCGCCAGTGCAAACAGGGCATCCGGCTGGCCGGCCTTCAGTTCGAGCTCGATCTCGCAAATCGGCTGGCTCCATTTGCCGGCGCGCACCTCCCCCACGTCCAGCGCAACCTCGATCTGCGCGCCGCCACGGCCCTTGAGCAGCCAGGCAGTGCGCCTAAAGCGCGTTTCGAACACCGGCACCAAGTGTACGCGCAGCGCGTCGGGCACCAGCGCCAGCGCCTCGGCCGGAAAGCGCTTCCAGTCCGGGGTGCCGCGGGTGATCGCCATTTCATATTCGGCACGCTGCGACAGCCCGCCGCGCCGCTCGCCCTCGGTTTTCAGCATCTGCAGCCAGCGCCGCCCGGCCCGCCGCACCCGGAGCGCGACGCCTTGTGCGCTCAGGGCAAAATCCGGGGTATCGAAATATCGGGTGATCAGATCCTGCTGCACCGGTGAACTGCGCCGCCGCGCCATCCGCTTCAGAAACGCTTCGGCCTGCTGCGGGGGCAGCGCCAGCTTGAGTTCGATTTCGACTGAATTGGAAACTGTCATATATCTGTCATGCCAGGATCAAGGCCCACCTTTATCATTGGACTACCCAAAAGATACCAGACCATGAACCTGCCCAGCCCCGAAACCCTCATCAACCGTGAACTCGGCATCCTCGCCTTCCAGCATCGCGTGCTGGCCCAGGCCGACGATCCCAAGATCCCCCTGCTGGAACGACTCAAGTTTCTCTGCATTTTTTCCAGCAACATGGACGAGTTTTTCGAGGTGCGGGTCGCTGGCCTCAAAGAACAGATACTCGCCAAATCCACCCAACGCTCAGCCGATGGCATGACCGCACGCCAACAGTATCGCGCTGTCTCGGACATGACCCATGCGCTGGTGGCCAAACAGTACGCGCTGTTTAACAACGAAATCATTCCCGCCCTGGCCGAGCACGACATTCATTTTTTCCGCCGTACCCACTGGAACGAAACGCAGGCGGCCTGGATCCGGGATTACTTTTTCCGTGAACTGATGCCGGTGCTGACTCCGGTTGGGCTGGATCCCTCGCATCCCTTTCCGCGCGTATTGAACAAAAGCCTCAACTTTGCCGTCGAGTTGTCCGGCCGCGATGCCTTCGGCCGCAATTCCGGCGCGGCCGTGGTTCAGGCCCCCCGCTCGCTGCCCCGGGTGATCCGCATGCCGGAAGACATCGCCGGCTGCGAATACGGCTTTGTATTCCTGTCGTCGATCCTGCATGCCCATGTCGACGCACTCTTTACCGGAATGAAGGTGGAAGGCTGTTACCAGTTTCGCGTCACCCGCAATTCCGATTTGTTCGTGGATGACGAAGAGACCAAAAACCTGCGCCAGGCCCTGCAGGGCGAACTGCCGCAGCGGCACTATGGCGCGGCGGTGCGGCTGGAAGTGGCCGACAACTGCTCGACCGCGATGGCGACTTTTTTGCTGGGACAGTTTGAACTGGAGCCCGAGGATCTCTACCAGGAACAAGGGCCGGTCAATCTGGTGCGGCTGATGCAGGTGCCCGACTGGGTCGATCGGCCCGAGCTGAAGTTCCCCCCCTTCATTCCCGCGCTGCCAGCACGGTTGGCCCAGCAGGATGACATCTTTGCGCACATCCGCAAGAACGACATCCTGCTGCACCATCCCTTCGAATCGTTTCAGCCGGTGATCGACTTCATCGAGCAGGCTGCGGCCGACCCCAATGTGCTCGCCATGCGGCAGACGGTCTACCGCACCGGCACCGACTCCAAGCTGATGATGGCGCTGATTCGTGCCGCGCAGTCGGGCAAGGAAGTGACCGTCGTAGTCGAATTGCTGGCGCGCTTTGACGAGGAAGCCAACATCAACTGGGCCGCCAAGCTAGAAGAAGTCGGTGCGCACGTGGTTTACGGTGTGGTCGGTCACAAGACCCACGCCAAGCTCGCGCTGGTCATTCGCCGTGAAGACGGCGTACTGCGCCGCTACGCCCACCTCGGCACCGGCAACTACCACGCCCGCACCGCACGCCTGTACACCGATTTTGGGCTTTTGACCGCCGATGAAGCCATCACCGCCGACGTCAACAGCCTGTTCACCCAAATCACTGGCCTCGGCAAGGCGGGCAAGCTCAAGTGCCTGTGGCAATCGCCCTTCACCCTGCACAGCGAAGTCATCGCCGCGATCAACCGCGAGACGGAGCTGGCTAAGGCCGGTAAACGCGCCGCCATCATTGCCAAAATGAACGCATTGCTGGAGCCGCAGGTCATCGCTGCGCTCTACGCCGCCTCGCAGGCGGGCGTCAAGATCGACCTCATCATCCGCGGCGTGTGCGCGCTACGCCCAGGCATTGCGGGCCTGTCGGACAACATCCGGGTGCGCTCAGTGGTCGGACGTTTTCTCGAGCACACCCGGATTTTCTATTTCAGGAACGGCGGCGACGAGCAGGTCATTCTGTCGAGTGCTGACTGGATGGACCGCAACTTTTTCCGCCGTATCGAAACCGGGTTCCCGGTACTTAACCCAAAACTGAAAAAACGCGTGATTGCCGAAGGCTTGAAACCCTATCTACGCGATAATGTACAGGCTTGGGAAATGCAGTCAGATGGCAGCTATCGCCGCCGCAAGCCACGCCGAGCCAAGCATTACAGCGCACAGTTGGAGTTGTTGAACTTATTGACCTAGAAGCCATAAGAAGCGTATACAACCATTGAATAGTACTTTTGAGCCACGACTCGATCTGATATGATTTAAAATAAGTTTCCTTATGTTCGTCAGCGCACAGAACCAATTCAAAATTTATTCTTATACTTGACATATCGTGCTGACGGACTCTTGGCAGGACATAAGGTTTCACTAAGTTTTACTTGAATTCCCATAAATATAAAGGACACTCACTATGCGTACCACACCCTTATTTCTAAGCATTCTTACCGCAACCCTGATTTCTGCCGGCGCTGTAAGCGCACAAGCCGCTGAAGGTAAGTTTTATGACCCCTCCAATGCCGCCAGCCCCACTGGATTCACGACCAATTATGAGGCGTTCAGGACGGTTGGCTGTCCTGGGCAAGGATTACTCAACACCCCTTGCAAGGTACCCAAAGAAGCTGACACCGATGGCGATGGCGTCGTCGACAGCAAAGACAAATGCCCCAACACGCCCGCTGGCCGCAAGGTGAATGCAGACGGTTGTGAACTGGACCGTGATGGCGATGGCATTGTGGACGGTGATGACAAGTGTCCCGATGTTTATGCCAAAACAGCTGATGGTTGCCCGCTTCCTGTTGCGAAGCCTGTCGAAGCCAAGCCCGCTGATTATTCAGCCAGCCCAACAACCCCTGCAGCCATCCCGAGAAGGCTTGTACTGGAAGGCGTGAACTTCAATTACGACAAGTCCACTCTGCGTCCGGAAGATATCGCCATCATCGACCAGAATGCTGCCGACCTGAAAGAATGGGGCAATATCGACGTGGAAGTTTCAGGCCACACCGATAGCCGTGGAAGTGACAAATACAATATGGGCTTGTCGCTGCGCCGCGCCGATGCTGTTCGTGATTATCTGATCACGAAGGGCATTTCAGCTGATCGTTTGACTGCTAAAGGCTATGGCGAATCCCAGCCGCTTGAAAGCAATGATACGGATGAAGGTCGCTTCAAAAACCGTCGTGTTGAACTGAACCAGATACAGAAATAATAATTTCGTTTACTGATTCAATTCGCAAAAAACGGAGACTTCGGTCTCCGTTTTTTTTGCAAGCTGCCTAGTAAGCCATCTCCACAACGGGCTCTGCGCAAGACGTCAACAAAGCTTCATTCGATTGCCACACCACTGTCTTATAGCAATGGCCTGATGACCGCATGTTGAATCGCGTCACCAACCTGCTCCGCGCCCGTCCGGATAGCCTCTCCCAGCTGCCATCCGGTACCCCCGTCTGGCCCTCCGCCCAGATTGACCGCCCGCCCCCCGACACGCCTTCGGTTGCCGCGCGATCGCCTCGCCATTACCGCACCTTGTGGATTTCCGACATCCACCTCGGCACGGCCGGTTGCCAGGCCCGCTACCTGCTCGATTTCCTGAAACACAACGAATCCGACACGCTGTATCTTGTCGGCGACATCATCGACGGCTGGCAATTGCGCAAGGGTTGGTACTGGCCGCAGCCGCACAACGACGTGGTGCAAAAGCTGCTGCGCAAAGCGCGTAAGGGCACCCGGGTAATCTACGTGCCCGGCAATCACGATTCGATGGCGCGGCAATTCATGGGCCTGGCCTTCGGCGACATCGAGGTGGCCGACGAGGTGATCCACGTCACTGCCGATGGCCGGCGTTTTCTGGTCACCCACGGCGACCTTTTTGACGGCGTGATGCAGCACGCACGCTGGCTGGCCTATCTGGGCGACACCGGCTACACCCTGATCCTCACGCTCAACCGCTGGTTCAACGGACTGCGCACGCGCATGGGCTACCCCTACTGGTCGCTGTCGCAATACATCAAGCACAAGGTCAAAAATGCGGTCAGCTTCATCACCGCGTTCGAGAAAGTGATGACAGCCGAAGCGCGTCGGCGCCATTGCGACGGCGTCATCTGCGGCCACATCCACAAGGCCGAAATCCGCACCATTGACGGCCTCATCTACTGCAACGACGGCGACTGGGTGGAGAGCCTGACCGCACTGGCGGAAACCGCCGACGGCACGCTCGAACTCATCCACTGGCCGCATTGCCTGAACGAAACCACCGCCCGCACAGCAACCGTAATGGAGACACCATGAAAGTCATGATCGTGACCGATGCCTGGACACCGCAAGTCAACGGCGTGGTGCGCACGCTCACCACCACCCGCCGCGAAATGCAGGCCATGGGGCATGAGGTGGATATTCTGTCGCCCATCGAATTCCGCACCGTCCCCTGCCCCACCTATCCCGACATCCGCCTGTCGGTGCTGGCCGGCAACGCGGCGCAAAAACGCATCCGCGACTACGCCCCCCACGCGCTGCACATCGCCACCGAAGGGCCGCTAGGCCTGGCCGCGCGCCGCTATGCGCTCAACAACAACCTGCCTTTCACCACCGCGTATCACACCCACTTTCCCGAGTACGTCAAAGCCCGCAGCGGCATGCCACTCGCCTGGACCTACCGCTTCCTACGCTGGTTTCACGGGCCTGCACGCGCCGTGATGGCACCCACGCCCGCTGTCAAATCCGACCTTGAAGCATTTGGTTTCGACAATGTCGTGCTGTGGTCGCGCGGCGTCGACCTGGATGTGTTCAAAGTGCAGGAATCGAAGCGCCTCAATACCAAACACCCGATTTTTCTGTATGTCGGCCGGGTAGCTGTCGAAAAAAACGTCGAAGCCTTTCTCAAACTCGACCTGCCCGGCTCCAAATGGGTGGTGGGCGATGGTCCCGCACTGGCTGGCCTGCGCGCCCGTTATCCCAATGCGAATTACCTCGGCGTGATGAAACAGCCCGAATTGGCCGAGGTCTATGCTGCCGCCGATGTATTCGTGTTTCCCAGCAAAACCGATACCTTCGGCCTGGTGCTGCTCGAGGCCATGGCCTGCGGCCTGCCCGTCGCCGCCTACCCGGTCACCGGGCCGATCGACGTGCTGGGCGACTCGCCCGCCGGCGTCATGCACAACGACCTGCGTTACGCCTGCATGGCCGCACTCGACATCGACCGCAACATCGCACGTGCCCATGCGGAGAAGTTCTCCTGGCGCGCGGCGACCGAACAGTTTGTTGGGCATCTACATCCCGCCACAGCGGTGGCCAAAACCGAAGTGGCCCCCGCCTGACCCCGCCGCAGATAAGCTCGGTCGATTCCTGAAAATAGCGCCCGGCCGCCCCAGCTAAACTGAAACCTCATTTCAGTTGGCACGGCTTGATTCAATCGACGGTTTTACGATTACCCTACGCGGGTCAATCTTATTGCCCGAGATTCATGAAAACTCCCTACGAACCCTCGAATGCGCTTGAAGCGAAAATGCTTCACGATCTCTTGCTACAAGAAGGCATATCAACGCGTATTGATGGCGCTTATCTGCAAGGAGGGGTGGGTGAGCTACCTGCAAGCGGTCTGGTTCGCCTCGTTGTGGACGAACACAACTATGAGCGCGGCAGGGACGTGATCAAAAGATGGGAAGCGACCGAGGTCCCTATTCCCACCGCTCCTACCAATCCGCCATCCAAAGCATTGGGGGCTGCCATAGCGGGCTGCCATAGCGGGCTTACTTATCGGGGTAGTGGGTAACCTATGCTTTCTTCCATGTTCCAGTCACTGTAGGTGGCAACGACTATAACGGTGACGGTGTGCTCGATGAACGCTGGAATTATTCGGCAAGTGGTGCTTTTCTCGGCAGTACAGTCGATCGTAATTTTGACCGAAAAGCCGATTATCGGACCCATGCAAACCAGAAACCAAACCTCGTAACGACCGAAGCCGATGACGATTTTGATGGTGTTTTCGAATCAAAGTATCGCGTTAAAGCAGGCAGTTTCGCATACGGTGAAGTGGATACTGATGGTGATTCCTACCCGGACTTGAAGTACTACTACAAGCATGGCGTGCTCGAATCAACTGAATACATCAACTCCTATTCGGGCCTGCCGGTTCGAGTTGAGCACTACCGTTTGGGCATACTCACGACAGCCGAAGTGGATACGAACGATGATGGCAAGCTTGATAAGCGTTACACCTACTCAAACACAGCCAAGATCGTGCGCGAAGAAGCAATCGATCTTACTGTCCAATAAAATGTAGTCAAAGGGCAAGCCCCTACCACCTTTATTCTCGGCTCGTCAGCGGAATTAGTGGGTGATTTTACGCTGTCAACCAGACCTTTGGTCTGAATTCAAGTACTTGTAGAGCTTGCGGCACGTTGCATCGAAGGCGTTTTGCTCTGTCTCGGAAATGCGTGGCCAGATAAGGGGGCCTCCCTCTTCCTCGATCAATAAACCGAAGGCCTTGTGCGTGGGCATTTTCTTGAGTTTGGGGTCGTCGTAGCGCTGGCGTATCAACTCCCCGCCCAGAAGCCAGAGGTGATCGCGATGACGGTGCAGCGTTTTAATCGAAAGATTTGTCCCCGGTAGCCATTGCAAGAACGGCTTGAAGAACTCAACGATGGCCTGTCCTGGCGCAATATCGTGCTCGTCAAATTTCCAGCGTTCAGGCCAATCTTCCAAGTCTGGACAATATTGATCGAGGGTCATGACTGCCGCCTCAGTCATGATGTCATCTTGAAGAACGTTTTTGCCTTTTTTGCCCATGCTTTTGACCCGCCTACTCAATGCCTGCCACCATTTTCCCGGCTTCGTCTACACAGCCGCACGGCTGTGCAAAGCCACCAACACCATCGAAATAGAGGTGCGAGCGCGCACTGGCTCCAAACCCTGCTGCTCAGGGTGTCATAAGCCAGCAAGCGGCTATGACCAGTTACCTCAGCGCCGCTTCGAGTTCATCCCGATCTGGGGCTTTGCCGTGTTTTTACTGTACAGCATGCGCCGCGTGGAGTGTCGCCAGTGCGGTGTCAAAGTCGAGGAGGTGCCGTGGGCCATCGGCAAGCATCAGTTGACCAAAGCATACATGCTGTACCTAGCGCATTGGGCGCGCAAGATGTCCTGGAAGGATACAGCCATCTCCTTCCACACCACATGGGAGAAGGTCCAGCAGGCGGTAGCCTATGTTGTCCAATGGGGACTGGAGCACCGTCAACTCGGGGGCATTCGCGCCATCGGGGTCGATGAGATCGCCTACGGTAAGGGACACGAATATCTGACACTGGTCTACCAGATCGAGGCCGGCTGTACGCGCTTGCTGTGGGTTGGAGAGAAGCGTACCAAAGAGACGTTTCAGAAGTTCTTTGATCTGATCGGCAAGGAACTGTCCAGCAAGATCGAGTTCGTGTGCTCTGACATGTGGAAACCCTATCTGGATTTAATCAAGCAGAATTGCACGGGCGCCCTCAATATTCTGGACCGATTCCACGTTGTCGCAAAATTGAACAAAGCCATCGATGAGATACGCGCTGGCGAAGCGCGTCAACTGGTCAAGGACGGCTTTGATCCGGTGCTCAAAAAGTCGCGCTGGTGTCTACTCAAGCGGCCGCAAAACCTCACCGACCATCAGCGCATCAAGCTCAAAGATGTCCTGCGCTACAACCTCAAAAGCGTACGCGCCTATCTGTTCAAGGAATACTTCCAGCAATTCTGGGAGTACGAGTCGCCGGCTTGGGCGGGCAAGTTTCTGGATCAGTGGTGCAAGGAGGTGATGCGTTCACGTATCGATCCACTCAAAAAGTTTGTCGGCACCGTGCGCAAACATCGCGAGCTGTTACTCAACTATTTCAGGGCCCGCAAGGCGTTCTCCAGTGGTATCGTCGAGGGCTTAAACAACAAAGCCAAAGTCACCATGAGAAAAGCGTACGGATTTCGCACTTTCAAAATGACAGAAATCGCGCTATATCATGTACTTGGCAAACTTCCCGAACCGAAACTCGCCCACAGTTTCTACTGACGAACCTTATTCTCTGGAGAACCCCGCCCATGAATCGCCTCGCCATCCTGTTCATCCTTGCATTGTTCCAGCCAAGCGCGTTTGCAGCCGTCTACAAGTGCGAAATCAATGGCGGGAAAATCGAGTATCAAGCAACGCCGTGTGCGAACAAGCAGGCAACTTCAAGCAAGCTTGCCCAACCCGCGCCCTCCAGCTCCGCCCCCGGCACGACCCCATCAGGCGAGCGCAAACAGTGTGTGGGCAAGGAACTGCGCATCAACTTCACCGACATGCCTGTGAGAGCAACCCTGCAAGTTCTCGCAGACTTTTCTGGCAACAAGCTGGCGGCGGATGCTTCTGTAAACGGTTCGGGCGCCTTCAGTTATGAATGCGTTCCGTGGGATACCGTGCTGCAGGACATTGCATCCCGCCACAACCTGATCGTCAAGGTGGAAAACGGCACTATTTTTTCCCGCAAGCGCTAATTAGAACGGCATACAACCCCATCAGTAGCGGGCTCACAGCCTGCTGGCAACCACCCGGGCTTGAAATCCCCCACCCTGCCCCCATCTCTCGCACGTCGTTTTGTTTGTTTTATCGGGAGATAGAGGCATGACCACCAACACCAAAGAAACCCTGGGCTTCCAGACCGAAGTCAAACAGCTGCTGCAGCTGATGATCCATTCCTTGTATTCCAACAAGGACATTTTCCTGCGCGAACTAATTTCCAACGCCGCCGACGCGGCCGACAAACTGCGCTTTGAAGGCTTGTCTGACGCCGCGCTGTACGAAAACGACAGCGAGCTCAAGATCCACGTCGCCTTTGACCGCGACGCCCGCACGCTGACGATCACCGACAACGGCATCGGCATGAGCCGGCAAGAAGTCATCGAGCACATCGGTACCATCGCCAAATCCGGCACCCGCGAATTCTTCACCCAGCTCTCAGGCGACCAGCAGAAGGACGCCGCGCTGATTGGTCAATTTGGTGTGGGTTTCTACTCCGCCTTCATCGTCGCCGACCGCGTGTCGCTCACCACCCGCCGCGCCGGCCTCACCGCCGAGCACGGCGTGCGCTGGGAATCCGAAGGCGCCGGCGACTACACGCTGGAAACCGTCGACAAGCCCGGCCGCGGTACCGAGATCGTGCTGCATCTGCGCGACGACGCAGACGAGTTCCTCTCCGACTACAAGATCAAGTCGATCATCCGCACCTATTCCGACCACATCACCCTGCCCATCGTGATGAAGAAGACCGAATGGAAAGACGGCGTGGAAGCACCCACCGACGAGGACGAAACCGTTAACCGCGCCTCGGCCCTGTGGGCACGCCCCAAAAAGGACGTCAGCGAAGACGAATACAACGAGTTCTACAAGCACGTGGCCCACGACCACGAGCCGCCGCTGGCGTGGTCGCACAACCGTGTCGAGGGCAAGCAGGAATACATCTCGCTGCTCTACGTGCCGTCGCGCGCGCCGTTCGACCTCTACGACCGCGAGAAGCGCCACGGCATCAAGCTCTACGTGCGCCGCGTCTTCATCATGGACGATGCCGAGCAGCTGATGCCGCAATATCTGCGCTTCGTGCGCGGCGTCATCGACTCGGCCGACCTGCCGCTCAACGTCTCGCGCGAGATCCTGCAATCCAGCCGCGACATCGACGCCATCAAGGCCGGCTCGGTGAAAAAGGTGCTGGGCCTGCTGGAAGACCTGGCCGAGAAACAGCCTGAGAAATACGTCGAATTCTGGAACGCCTTCGGCAAGGTGCTCAAGGAAGGCCCCGGCGAAGACTACGCCAACAAGGATCGCATCGCCGGCCTGCTGCGCTTTGCCTCCACCCACACCGACACCGACGCGCAAATCGTCTCGCTCAAGGACTACATCGGCCGCATGAAAGAAGGCCAGGAAGCCATCTACTTCATCGCCGCCGACAGCTTTGCCGCCGCCCAGCACAGCCCCCACCTCGAAATCTTCCGCAAGAAAGGCATCGAAGTGTTGCTGCTGTCCGACCGCGTCGACGAATGGCTGTCCGGCAACCTCAACGAATTCGACGG
>JAAFGW010000054.1 GCA_010365175.1 Sulfuriferula multivorans
TTGATCAGCTTCTCGATGTCTCGCAAATAGCTGAGTTCTTCGTCGTCCACCAGGGACAGCGCCGAACCGGTGCTGCCCGCACGGCCGGTACGACCGATACGGTGCACGTAGTCTTCTGCCACGTTGGGCAATTCGAAATTCACCACCTGCGGCAATTGATCGATGTCGATGCCGCGCGCAGCGATGTCGGTAGCGACCAACACACGCACGCTGCCATCCTTGAAGCTGGCCAGCGCCTTGGTGCGCGCAGACTGGCTCTTATTGCCGTGGATCGCGGCGGCGGTGATGTCATCCTTGATCAACTTTTCAGCCAGTTTGTTGGCACCGTGTTTGGTGCGGGTGAACACCAACACCTGCTGCCAGTCATGATGATTGATCAGGTGCGCCAGCAGATCGCGCTTGTGCGCCTGCGGCACCCGGTGCATCGATTGCTCGATAATCTCCACCGTGGTGTTACGGCGCGCCACTTCAATGCATCCCGGGTTACGCAACAGGCTGTTGGCCAGGGTCTTGATCTCGTCGGAGAATGTTGCAGAGAACAGCAGGGTCTGGCGCTGCTTGGGTACCACAGCAAGCACTTTCTTGATGTCGCGAATGAAGCCCATGTCGAGCATGCGGTCGGCTTCATCGAGCACCAGCATTTCAACGCCCGTCAAATCCACCGTCTTTTGTCCCATGTGGTCGAGCAGGCGACCCGGGGTGGCGACCAGAATATCAACGCGCGATCTCAGCGCCTTGAGCTGCGGGTTGATGTTGACGCCACCAAACATCACCATCGAGTTGAGCGACAGGTATTTGCCGTAGGTTTTGACCGATTCTTCGACCTGCGCAGCGAGTTCGCGCGTGGGCACCAGAATCAGGCAGCGCGGGCGGCCCGGCTTCGGCGCTTGGGCGGCACGCGTCGACAGAAGATGCAAAATCGGTAGCGTAAAGCCGGCGGTCTTGCCGGTGCCCGTTTGTGCTGCGGCAAGGAGATCGCCCCCTGCCAGCACTTGCGGAATTGCCTGCGCCTGAATCGGGGTGGGCGTGGTGTAGCCGGCTTCGGCTATCGCACGCAAGATGGTTTCGGACAGGCCAAGCCCAGTAAAGTCCGGGCTGGACAAAGTTGTTTCAGTAGTCATTTTGGTTTCCTGCGACGGCCTGTCACTTATGCAGTGATACCAATCGAGGCAGACGAATAGAGGATCGTGAGATCGGGAGTAAAAGAACCGCGCACCGATTGGCTGGGTGCGGGAGGCCGCACTATACCGATTGCAGCTGCGTGCAGCAATGCATTTCTGTTCCGTGTGACAAACCAGGCGTGGGTGAAGCAGACACAACTTCGGACAGAATAATCAGATCATTGTCAGTGAACCCTATCCGGAGTGGACATGAAACCGGCCCACCCCGGAAGCGGCTCAGGTTGATTTCTTGGCAGCCTCATTCACCAATCCTTCAAGCGCTCCGGTCAACCGATTGAGTGCGGCATCACAACTGTCGTCCGCATGTTTGTAGCCGAGCTTGGACATATCCTTATAGCTCAACCAGCTTTTACCCGCAGCATCTTCCCAGGCCAGCACATGAAGCGGCAGATCGATGCCATAGGCCTGATTGCATTGAAGCAATGGGGTTCCGCCTTTTGGATTACCCAGGATCAGCAGCTCGGTGGGACGCAGATTTTCTCCAATGCTTTGCGCGCCCGCTGCGTGATTGATGCGCGCAAATACTTTCAGGCCACGGGCCTGTGCAAGCGTTTCGAGTTTATCCAGCGTCAGCTTCGTACGCTGGCGCAACAAGCAGAGCGGCCGACAAAACAACCATGGCAATCTTGGACATATTGGTTCCCTTTTATCAAAAAAATTTAATTAGTCGATATTACGGCTTTTCCCTTACACAAATAGAGTTAGACCCGTTTTACCCAGACCCAAGCTGCGCACGCAGTGTGCATTGTCGTTTCCCGTAGAAAAAATCCTGTCTGCGCTGCTGTAAGGAAACACGGATACCTCCGACGAATGTGTGTACGACGCTGAAACGGAATCGGTTGCGATCTCGTCAGTGTCTCGATAACAGACAGGAGCCGGGTCCGCCCGGGTGAATAAATGCTGACATGCAAAAGCGCAAGCTACCTGGTATCAGAAAGCCAGGATCGCTCCCTGCAGTTTTTCGAAAGCTGGGGCCTGCGCATGCACGTGTGGATGTGCATCAACTGCCGACGCTTTGAAAACCAGATTGGGCAAATGCGGCACTTGCTGCGCCAGTCCGGCCCGCACGATCAAACCGGGACAGCCCATCCATTATCGACAGAAGCGCACAAACGCATCAGCAAGGTGATTTCCGGGCAATAAAGACAATTCCGGCTTATGCGCTGATACAGATTGATCAATGAACCTTTTTTACGCTTTCATCACCGCCCACTTAAACACTGCTGACTGGGCACCAGCACACTTAACTTTTGGAGCCATATCATGAAAACACGCACCGCAACCCTCACTACTCTCGCATTAACCGCTGCACTCGGCACCGCTGGTATCGCCTACGCGGCTAACGGCAATCCCTTTGCGCTGAACGATCTATCGCAAGGTTATCAAGTCGCACAAGCTGAAAAAGCCAAAGACGGCAAGTGCGGCGAAGGAAAATGCGGCGCGACTAAAACCACCAAAGCTACCGACGCCAAGGCAAAAGACGGAAAATGTGGTGAAGGGAAATGTGGCGGCACTAAAAATGCCCAGGCTGCCGACCCTAAAGTCAAAGAAGGCAAATGCGGCGAAGGCAAGTGCGGCGCCACCAAAAAGAAATAAGTAATCAGTCAAGGCCTGGGGACGTTATCCCAGGCCTTAATAACAACTGCTCAAGTTCATCACAGGTGACTCGGTATGAATGCCATCGTTAATAGTTACACAAGACTGACCACGCGGCTTGATCAGGCCGGAAGCTGCCTGGGGCTATTGGGTATACGGCTGTTACTGGCATGGGAATTCTGGGAAGCCGGCATCCAGAAGTTTACCGGCGAGAACTGGTTCATTAATGTTCAGGAAGACTTTCCTTTTCCGTTCAATATCGTGCCTGTGGAAATTTCCTGGTTTTTGGCCACCTGGTCTGAATTGCTCGGCGCCGTTGCACTGGTGATTGGTCTGGGCACCCGCTTCTTCAGCGTGTCGCTCATTATTCTCACCATCGTTGCCTGGGTCAGTGTTCACTCAGGTAATGGCTACAACGTCTGCGACAACGGCTACAAGCTACCGCTGATGTATCTGGTGATGTTTGTGCCGCTGTTGTTGAGTGGTCCTGGCAAGCTGAGTCTGGATCACTGGCTGGCGCGCCGATTCATGGCAAACTGATGCTGCTTTGATTGTAGGTATGACACTGCAGCCATCCTTGTGATGGCTGCTTTTGTTTATGTCGGTTTTTTTCGAATTGCGTTGAAAAACACGTGAAATTTCCACGCTCTGCTGTAGAAGTGCTGGATGGTGTGTCACGAAATGGTCACGCTGAAAAGCAAAAAGCCCTAGCGAGATTACGCTAAGGCTTTGAATTTGCAGTGTTCGGGATGGTGGGCAGTACAAGGTTCGAACTTGTGACCCCTGCCGTGTGAAGGCAGTGCTCTACCACTGAGCTAACTGCCCGAAGCGGCGCGAATTAAACCACAACCCGGCACCCAAGGTCAATTTTCGGGCCAACGACCGATTTAAACTCAGCCGCGTAAAATAACGTGTTTTCTTGCTCGGCCTTGTCATGATACGCACTCGTTTTGCCCCCTCCCCCACTGGTTATCTACATATTGGCGGCGCCCGAACTGCGCTGTTTTCGTGGGCGTTTGCGCGTCATCACGGCGGCCAGTTTATTTTGCGTATCGAGGACACCGACATCGCGCGCTCAACGCCCGAAGCGGTGCAGGCGATTATCGACGGTATGGCCTGGCTGGGCTTGAATCACGACGAAGGCCCGTTCTACCAGACCAAGCACCTGTATCGCTACAAGGAGGTGATTGCTCAGATGCTGGAAAATGGCCAGGCCTATCACTGCTATTGCAGCACCGATGAACTCGATGCCATGCGCGAGGCGCAACGCGCGCGCGGTGAAAAACCCCGCTATGACGGTCGCTGGCGCCCCGAGCCTGGCAAGACGCTGCCAACCGCGCCATCCGGTAACGACCCGGTGGTCCGCTTCCGTAACCCCACCGAAGGCAACGTGGCATGGAAAGACTTGGTGAAAGGCACGATCGAGTTTGCCAACAGCGAACTCGACGACCTCATCATCGCGCGTGGCGATGGCACCCCCACCTACAATTTCTGTGTGGTGGTGGATGACTGGGACATGCAGATCAGCCATGTGATACGCGGCGATGACCACGTCAATAACACGCCGCGACAGATCAACATCCTCAAGGCGCTGGGCGCGCCGGTGCCGCAATACGCTCACCTGTCGATGATACTCGGCGACGATGGGACCAAGCTGTCGAAGCGCCACGGCGCGGTGTCGGTGATGCAGTATTTCGAGGAAGGCTATTTGCCCGAGGCGGTCATCAACTACCTCGCAAGGCTAGGCTGGTCGCACGGCGATGCCGAAATTTTCGATCGTGAGCAATTCGTGCAGTGGTTCGACCTCGACCACATCACCCCCTCAGCCGCGCAGTTCAACACCGAAAAGCTACGCTGGCTTAACCAGCAATATATCAAGGCTGCTGATGACGCGCGGCTGGCCGATCTCATGCGCCCCTTCCTTGTGCGCAACGGCGCCAATCCGGACGACGGGCCCGATCTTGCTGCGGTATGTGCATTGGTCAAGGAACGCGCCGCGACCATTGCAGAGCTTGCCGATGCGGCCACACTGTTTTACCGCACCCTTCACCCCAGCACTGAATTACTGGCTCAACATGTCACGCCCGAGGTGTTGCCTGCACTGGCGGATCTGGCCACTCGCCTGGAAAACATAGCGTGGGAACGCAGCGCCATCAGCGCCGCACTCAAGGAAACACTAGCCGCCCATGGCCTTAAGATGCCCAAGCTGGCAATGCCGGTGCGCGTGCTGGTGACGGGTGAACCGCAAACCCCGGCAATCGACGCCACGCTGGAACTGATCGGTCAACAAAAGGTAGTCAGTCGCCTGAAGGCCGCCCTTTGACTGTCACAAGCCGAAGTGAATCCGCTATAATGCGGCCTGTTTTTTGCTAACAACAGCCCCCTTAGTTAAGTGGTATAACAGTTGATTCGTAATCATCAATCACATGTTCGATTCATGTAGGGGGCACCACATAATAAAAACGCCGCGTTAACGCGGCGTTTTTTCTTTCCAACATTCCCTTAGAGCCTGTTCCTCAATAACATGAACATTTGACTCGCTGGGCTTGGGCGCGCTGCGTCGTTGCGAATCGCTTGTGTGGCTCGCCATACGGTGCGCTCCGCGCCTGGCATCGCATCCCAATCCAGCGGCCAAACGTCCACGTTATTTCATTACAGGCTCTAAACAGATTCATAGCGCAACATTTCGTCGATACGGCACGGTTTGTGGACCGCATAGCCTTGCGCATAGTCGACGCCAATTTCACGCAGTGCATGCAGGATCATCGGCGACTCCACATATTCAGCTACAGTTCGCAACCCGAGTGAGTGTCCGATGTCATTCATCGATTTAACCATGGCATAGTCGCCGGGATTATTAAGCATATCCTTGACGAAACTTCCGTCGATCTTGAGTGAATCGGTACGCAGATTTTTCAAGTGTGCATAGGACGTAAAGCCGCTGCCAAAATCGTCGAGTGCAAACCTGCAGCCATAGCGACGAATTTCCCGGATGAAATCCTGTGCGGCACCGTAGCTGCTGATCGCAGCAGTTTCAGTTATTTCAAAGGTGATTTTGTTAGTCGGGAAATCACAAGCCGGTAACACTTCCTGTAAAAATCGCATGACCTCCGGACTGCTGAGCGAAGTGGCTGACAAGTTGATAGCCAGGCCGCCCACAGACGCAAATTTATCCTGATTCAACCCAATCCAGTCAAACACATTCCGTATCACCCAGATGTCTATTTCATGGGCACGTTGCAACCGTTCAACTGCGGGAATGAAATGCATGGGATTGATCTCTAGTCCATCCGCCCCCTCGATTCCCAACAGAACCTCGTAATAAGGCAGTAGGGGAGTGTCAACACCCACTGGCATCACTTGTTGACAGCGCAAATACAGTCCGTTGCCGTTAATGTACGCATCGATACGGCCGGCCCAGTCCATCAAAGATTCCTCGGACAGCAACTGGGGGTTGGTCTCCTCGTATATCTGCATCCGATTACGGCCCTGCGATTTCGCGGTGATGCAGGCAGAGTCCGCACGCCTGATTGCATCTTCTGCGCTCAACTTGCTTGGAGAAAACTCGGTAATACCCAAGTTGAATCCGATGCTGTAACTCTGCGCTTTGTGCTGGAAATGGTGATCCTTCACTTGATTGAGCAGCTGGTTTATCGCCTCGCACCCCACCGTCCGACTACAGTTGGGCAACAGAATTGCCAATGTGTCATCACGGAATGAGGCAAGTACAGCATCCGAACCCACATGCTCACGCACCGCTGTCGCCAGACTGCGCGTCAATGCTTCAACGGCTTCCACGCCGCAGGTGTTATAGATCATGCGGAATTGATCGAATTCAATTATGCCGACTGCATGCGTCTTGTCGTCATGCTCCGGCATACCCAGCAAACTCAGGTGCTGCATGAAACCTTTACGATTCAGCAAGCCTGTTGTGGGCTCATGCTGAACTTGATGTAGCAGGTCCTGATAGGTTTCATCAAACAGGGCATTTTCAGAACGCTCGATCACCGGCAAGTCCATGTCCTTACCGGGCTTGGCTAGACCACTCTGAATTTGCCTGGATAACTCGGGTAGCGTCAGCTCCAGTTTATTGGTTGCGGAGCGATTGGCAAAGGCACAGGTTGATGTCAACTGGCTGCTCCAGATCAGCTGCATCGAAACCTTGCGACCCTCCATGCTTAAATCCCACCAGTCGCCAACACGCAACTGCTTCATCCATTGAGGCGTTATTGGATGATGATCAGCATTTTCACCCGCCAAGGCTGCCAGTCTGCCTAGTGGCACCAGCACCATCGCTTGGCCAGGCGCCGAAGGATCGGAGTACGTTATTAGACACTCACCCAGTTCGTCCATGAACGCGGCCAGCAAATTTGAATCAACATTAACCGTTTCCAGCATACGCTCGATCGTGGCCAACAAAGCGCCAGATCCAGCGGGCGTCCGTTGATTCGATTCTTGGGCGGGACCAAGCCGGTCGAACAACTGATCCAGCACGGCAAGACTCGCATCCCAAGCTTCTCCTTGCGCCCCCTGCCGCATCTGCAGCAGAATCATATACTGACGCCAGCCCGCATCCAGTAGGCGCAACAACATGCTTGGCACCTCACGCCCTGCGAGGCGTTGCTCAAGCGCCGCGTTGACCTGAGCGCGCGCCGAGCGAATGCGTTCACGCCCCTCACAGGCTTCCTGCAGGCGTGCTATCCGTTTTCTGCGAATCTGCAAAATTGGCAACAATACTTTTTCGAGGTTGTCTCGAACGGTTGCAAAAATGCTCAGGTCCACGTCAGCCCGTTTGCAGACTCGATCAACCAGCAAGAAAAGAAATCGCTGCAGCTTGGCATCAAAAAATTTACCGCTGTCATCCGCAGCTACCGCGAATTGCTCAATCAAGTTGAGCACCTGACGGGCAGGATGGTTCGGCAAGCTGGGGAATTCGGTATCCTGCAAGGCCAATTTGAGAAGCGGATGCTCGAGACGCTTCACCAGCATCTCCAAATCCGAGCTGGGGACGAGGTCGACCCATGCTCGAGCGAACAAGCCCGACGTTGTATCCAGAATCTGTCGGTGCTGTGGTGTAAGATATCGGCTACCGCCCCCTGCAGCGGACATGCTCGCCTCTATTTGATCTGTCAGCGTGGGACGTGCCGGGGTGCCTGCCGCGGCTTGGATTAGCTGCGGCAATTTGTCGAGGGTTGTCGTCAATTCACCCAAACTGGCTTCAGCGCGGGTACTCCCTCTATCCATATGCGATCCGACGGGCGACAACAACTGCGCCTCTTGCCCAACCAATTTACGTGCTGACTGCTGTAACTGCTGCACCACTTGCAGCATCTCAGGACGAACCGCAACCTGCCCAGCTGGGACGCTACTCTTCTGACGAGAGGGGGCTGTTGAAGGTGCCGTTGCAGCCCCAGCCATACGCTGCTGTGATTGATTGAGGGCCGCCAGGATATGGTCGAGACTGTACTCCGTGCTGTCCGAGGGCAGGGACGGGTTGGTCTGGTTGTGCCTGAAGAAGTCATTCAGCAACTCAGTGATATCGGCCAGATTGGGACTGGGCCCGCCCATTTCAGGACCTGGATCTGCTGACTCTGTGGCCGACGCAGGCATAGAATCCGCGTGGGGTCGCTGACGCACAGGCTTGTCAATTTTTAGCGATATCAGGGACTGATTCAGCTGCTGATATAAATCACTATTACGGTTTGATATCGCTTGTCCGAGGACTTTGTAGAGGACTGCCCGCACGGGGTTAGTGAAATCCAAAACCTGAATGGCGACCTGGAATGCACGGCCAATGCCTTCGGGACCAAAAGGATTACTCTTCCTGACAATGGGCACCCCAACCAAACGACTGTAGCGTTGCTCAAATTCTTCAAGCTCAATGGCGATTCCTCGCTCAACTTGCCTGATAACCGCCGACAGACTCAACCAATCTTCGAACTCATCCTCATTAACAAGCGAAAGATCGTTACCGGCCAGCTTACTGGTCGTCACGCTGGCTGACTCACTTACCAGATCATTATTTTGTATGTGGTCGTGAATGGCATTGAAAAAGGTTTTTTCAATGCTGCTGCGGTGTTGGGTTAACTCCTGTGCGCCATACTCAAAGCTTGAACGATCCAGAAAGCCCAGCTGTTCCTGGCCTTCTTTATACAATTGCTCCTGGGCCAACTGAAAGAAATCCTGGATGGCCGTATCGAGAAAGCTGCGAAAAATATGGATGCATTCGAGTTTTAACGGCTGCAATTGACCGGGCTCTTGGCTCAATACAGGTTGCACCTTGGAAGTGACAGGCTTTGGATTGGGCACATCCACCTGCAAAGCCTGCAAGGCGCCTTCCGGCATAACATGAACCAAAACACCTATCCCGTTGGGGGAGACCCGCGCGACACGCCCTTTAAAGCGAAACCGGCTGCCGTTCTTGCCTCCAAACTCCACCTGTACGAGCGTACCCACCATCGCAGGTATCGCGGCGTCAGGCGTGCCTTCACCCAAAAAAGCGATGTAAAGACCCGTTTGGCAATAATCACGAATCTCGGCGGCGATAGCCTCGCCATCATCTAATCGAACACGCGCAACCCGCAGGGTGGCCTGCCGTGTATACCGTCGTTTTTCTTTGCTTCCAGTGTTTGGGGAGGGCAATGCCATTTTTTTTACAGGAAGAATTTGTAGTCACAAAGCCATGGCTTGCCACAACATGCAAGTAATTACTTGTAAAAAAGGCGCTATTAAAGGTCGGAATCACGCTTGTGCTTCATGGATGTATCTACGGATATGGGCATCAGTTCTTTAATTTGTGCGCCCACACATTCAATAAAGCTGGACGGTTTACGATGGCTGCCCAGACTCGTACCAATCCTTGCTCTGGTTGACAATTTTCACCACCAGCAGCATCGTCGGCACCTCGATCAGCACACCCACAACCGTGGCCAGCGCCGCACCGGATTGAAAACCGAACAGCGCAATTGCCGCCGCCACCGCGAGCTCGAAGAAGTTGGACGCCCCGATCAGCGCCGACGGACCGGCCACGCTGTGCTTCTCGCCCACCGAGCGATTCAGCCAATAGGCCAGACCCGAATTAAAGAACACCTGGATCAGGATCGGCACGGCCAGCAGGGCAATGATCAGCGGCTGTTGAATAATGGCTTCGCCCTGGAAGGCGAACAGCAACACCAGTGTGGCCAGCAGCGCCAGAATGGAGGCGTGGCCGAGTTGAGCCATCACTGCGTCGAAACGCTGCTGCCCGCGTTTCAGCAACAGCTTGCGCCAAAGCTGTGCCAGGACAACCGGGATAACGATGTACAACACCACCGAGGTGAACAGCGTGTCCCACGGCACGATGATGGCCGACAACCCCAGCAGCAAGCCGACGATGGGCGCGAAGGCGAAGATCATGATGGCGTCGTTCAACGCCACCTGTGACAGCGTGAAATACGGATCACCTCCGGTCAACCGGCTCCACACGAACACCATCGCGGTGCACGGCGCGGCGGCCAGCAGGATGAGCCCGGCGACGTAGCTGTCGAGCTGTTCCGCCGGCAGGTAGGGCGCGAACAGTTGGCGGATGAATATCCACGCCAGCAGCGCCATCGAAAACGGCTTCACCGCCCAGTTGACGAACAGCGTGACGCCGATGCCTTTCCAATGCGACTTCACCTGTGACAACGCGCCGAAATCGATCTTCATCAGCATCGGGATGATCATCACCCAGATCAGCAGGCCGACCGGAATGTTCACCTGCGCCACTTCCATGCGCCCCAGCGCCTGAAACGGCGCCGGCAGCCACTGCCCCAACAGCACGCCGCCGATGATGCACAGCGCCACCCACAGAGTGAGCCAGCGCTCGAACAAATTCATCGGCGCGCCGGCTGCGCACTTTCCGGTCACTTCACACTGTGCGCTCATTGGGTGCACCTCATTGGAACCAGTGCGCTCATGCCGTCTTCCCGATTTCGCGCACCGCCTGCTGCAGCTTCATGCTGTCGAGCGTGGCGAACGGCAGGCTGACGAACATGCAGATGCGGCGCTGCAACTGGTTCATCGCCGCGACAAAGGCATGGCGCTTGACGTCATCGCTGCCCTCCACCGCAGCGGGGTCGGGAATCCCCCAGTGCGCGGTCATCGGCTGTCCCGGCCACACCGGGCAGACCTCACCCGCCGCGTTATCGCACACCGTGATGACAAAATCGAGCCGCGGCGCATCGGGCCGGGCGAACTCGTCCCACAGCTTGCTGCGCAGCGCACTCACCGGAAAATGGTTTTTCTCCAGCAATTCCATCGCCAGCAGATTAACCCGCCCGGCGGGCTGGCTGCCCGCGCTGAACGCCCGGAAGCGTCCCTTGCCAAAATGGTTGAGCAGCGATTCGGCGAGGATCGAACGCGCCGAGTTGCCGGTGCACAGAAACAGCACATTGAAAACAGGTTCGGTCATGGTGTGCTTCCGGGAATCAGGCCGCGACGGCCCGCAGCCCGAGCCGCTCCCGCACCGCCGCGACCAGCCGCACCCGGATGTCGTCGCGCACCGTGATAAAGCTCTCCAACGGCTCGCCGTGCGGGTCGTGGAACGGCAGGTGGATGCTGGGAATCGGACGCGGGAAGATCGGGCAGGCCTCACGGGCGTTGTCGCATACCGTCACCACCAAGTCAATGTCCTCGCCCATCACCGCGTCGATGTCCTTGGGGTGCAATCCGTCGGTCGACAGGCCGGCCTGCTTGAGCGCGGCAATCGCGCCATCGGCCACTTTCGACTGGGGCCGGGTTCCGGCGGACAGGGCACGCACCTGGCCGGCCAGATCATGATTCAGCAGCACTTCGGCCATTTGTGAGCGACAGGAATTACCGGTGCACAGCACCAGCACAGTGTAGATTTTTTCAGCCACGTTAGGTCCTTAATGAAATGAAATTCAGCAACAGCCGCCCGAGGCCGGCTTGGCCTTGAGCGGGATGCAGCCGGAAATCTTGGCTACGCCGGGTTCGGGCACGCAGCACCCGCTGGCGGCCCCGGACGCATCGGCATGGCCAAACACCGGGATGCTATCAAGCGTGTGATAGGTTTCCCAGGCAATGCCCTGCGGGTCGGTCGCCCAGTATTTGTCTGATTTGGCGTAGCAACAGGCAGTGCCCATTTCTTCCACTACCTCGGCGTCCAGTTTTTGCAGGCGCTCGCTCATCTCGGCCAGTTCGTCGGCCGATTCAACCTGCACGCCCAGATGATTAAGGCCCGGCTTGGCACCGCGCGCAGAAATTGCAAAGTTCACGCGCGGATCATCGAGCATCCATTTCGCGTAATCGTCCTTGGCAACGGTAGGGACAGAAGCAAACATTGCAGAATAAAAACGAATACTGGCGGCCAGATCGTCGACCGCAACGTGTACATGCAAGCGTTTCATGTGGTTTCCTTTTCGGTTGGACAAACAGGTGAACAGAGTGGCGCGCAGGGATTACCGCCGCAACAGTTGTCAGTAAGGAAGCCGAGCAACGCGTTCATCGTGTCGAACTGCGCGGTGTAGATCACGAAGCGCCCTTCCTGACGCGCGCGCGCCAGATCAGCATGGGTCAGCTCTTTTAAATGAAAGGAAAGTGATGAGGGCGGAATACCGGTTAGCTCGGCAATCCGTCCGGCGGCCAGACCCGTTGGTCCGGCTTGCACTAAGGCTCGAAACACGGCCAGACGTGAAGCCTGGGCCAATGCGGATAAGGCGAGAACGGCATGATTTGTTTCCATGATTCGATTATCGTCGAAACATGGAAACAAAAGCAAGCACTTATTGAATCAACCGCTTAGCACATGAGTGGTTGATCAGAACTTGCAATACCTGAACGGGCTAGCGATATTGTGAATTCATCCGCCGCATCAGCTCCCAAACAGGCAA
>JAAFGW010000055.1 GCA_010365175.1 Sulfuriferula multivorans
CCTCCTGGGTGCGGGTCTGGATGGTTTTGCGTTCGGCTTCCAGCGCATCGAAGCGCGCCGCATCGAAATTAAAACCGCGCGCAGCCAGTCGTTCGGCAACCAGGGCTGCGTCTTTGCGCAACAGTTGAATATCAAGCATGGGAATGTAGGAAAAGCACTAAAAACGCTATTTTCCACGATAGCTGCACCCTGCGGCTAGGGGCGAGGGAAATTAAGCGACGCTCAAGCCGTTTCGACCATCCCAACCGCTTCTTCCACGTCCACCGCAACAACGCGCGAAACACCGGGCTCCTGCATAGTGACGCCGGCCAGATGCTGGGCCATTTCCATGGTGACGCGGTTGTGGGTGATGAAGAGAAACTGGGTGTGTTCGGACATCGCCTTGACCAGTTTGCAGTAGCGCTCGGTGTTGGCATCGTCGAGCGGGGCGTCGACTTCGTCGAGCAGGCAGAACGGCGCCGGGTTGAGCTTGAACATGGCAAACACCAGCGACAGCGCGGTAAGCGTTTTTTCGCCGCCGGACAGCAAATGGATCGAGGCATTTTTCTTGCCGGGCGGCTGGGCGAAGACCTGTACACCCGAGTCGAGCAGTTCGTCACCGGTGAGGATGAGCCGCGCCTGACCGCCACCGAACAGCTGCGGAAACAGTTCGCCCATGTGCTGGTTGACGGTGTCGAAGGTGGCCTTGAGCTTGGCGCGCGATTCCTGGTCGATGCGCTGGATGGCATCTTCCAGCGTGGAGACAGCTTCGAGCAGGTCGGCGCACTGCGCGGCGAGATATTCGCTGCGTTCCTGCGCCTGGGTCAGTTCATCCAGTGCTGCCAGGTTGACTGCGCCCAACGCTGCAATCTCGTTTTGCAGTCGAGTGATTTGCGCTTGGAGTTGGGCGGGTTTGGGGCTTTCGGCCAGATTGGATTCGAGCACGGTTTCATCCGCCTCGGCTTCACGCAGCTGCAGTTCAAACTGCGACTGCGTCAGCATGGCTTCCTGATCGCGCAGCTTCAGCTGCTCGATGGTGCGGCGCAAGGGGTCGAGCCCCTGCTCACAAACCAGCCGGGCTTCATCGTGGCTGCGCAGCAGCGTGGTCAAGCCCTCCAGTGCGTCGCGTGCGGCGGCCAACGCGGTTTCGCAGGTGGTGCGCGTTTCAAGCGCTTTCTGCAGCTCGACGTCCAGGGCGTCGGCTGGCAGACGCGCGAGTTCATCGCGGCTTTGTTGCAGCCGTGTCTCATCGTTGGCGATTTCCTGGTCGGTACGCGCGAGACTTTCGCTGAGTTCCTTGATCTTGTTGGTGCAGGTGGTGAGCGCGAAGCCCGCTTCCTGATGGCGCCGCTCGGCCGCGCGTTGCAACTCACGCGCCTCGAACACCGCACGGTCAGCCTGATCGCGCTTCTGCCGTGCTGCGTTCAGTGCATCATGCGCCGCTTCACTTTGCGCGCGGTATTCCTTGAGGCGTGTTTCCACAGCTTCCAGCGTCGCGTGCTCACTGGTCAGCTGGTGGGTGACTTCCTCCAGTTCCTGGGTGATTTGCGTCGCCCGGCTCTGCACGCGATCCACCGCCTGCTGCAAGCGCAGCAACTCCATTTGCGCGGTGTGGTGGCGGCTTTGGTTTTGCCCGGTCTGGGCACGCAGCGCCTGGATTTCGCGCTGCAGCTCGAGGTAACTGTGCTGGGCTTCAACATGGGCGGCATCCAGCCGCGTGACCTCTTCACGCAGGTGAATAGCATCTGCGCTCAGCTTTTCCAGTTCACGCCCACGCGCGAGTATCCCTTCCACCGCCGTGTGCGGGCCATGAAAGGTCACGCTGTGACGGCTGAAGACATGACCCTGCGGTGTTACCACGCATTCGCCCGCCTGCAGGGTGCCACGACGCGCCTGCGCGGTATCGACATCATCCGCCCAGTACACGCCCCCCAGCCAGTCGGCGAGGACCGCCTGGGAAGCGGCATTGTCACTGGCAATCTTGCTGGCCAGCAGCGCTGATGCGGGCGGATTGCCTTCGCCCTGCCCGCTCCATACCGTGAGTCGCGCCGGCGGCGCATCGTCAAACCAGCCCGGCTGTGCATCGGATGAAATGGCCTGCAGGCGCTCACGCAACACCGCTTCGACCGCGGCTTCCCAGCCTTTGGTCACATTCAATGTTTCCCAAAAACGCGGCGCACTCTCCAGACCGCGCTGGTGTAGCCAGGCGCCAAGTTTTTCGTCGGCCTTAAGGCTTTCCTGCAGCTTTTTCAGTGCGGCGAGTTCGGCCTCGGTCTGATGCAAGGCCTTACGCGCGGCTTCGAGTTCGCGCATATGTTGCGCGCGTGCTGCGTCCAGTTCAGGCAAGTCCGTTTCGGCGGCATTGAGCCCGCTCTGAGCGGTAGCCAGGGTCTGCGTGAGTTCTTCCAGTTCAGCCTGTTTTTTGGACAGGCCGCTCGCATCTGGTCGCGGCAACTGTGCCTGCTCCTGAGCGAGCCTGCGCTGACGGATATCCAGTTGTTCGAGTTGACGCTTGGTGTGGCCAAGGCTGTTCTCGTCAACCTGACGTGCCTGTTCGCCTTGCGACACAACGCGCTGCGCCTCGCCCACGCCTTGCTGCGCTTCGCGTAGCGCAGCCTCTTTTTGCGGCAGGGTGCTATCGGTCGCCTGACGCGCTGTGGCTTCGGCTTCAATCAGTGTGGCATCCAGGCTGGGCTGCTGTGCTGTCACTTCATTTAATGCTTCGTCCGTTGCACTGCGGCGTGCTTGCTGACCTTCCACACGCGCAGCCAATTCCTGCACCTGACGAACCAGCCGGTCACGGGTGGCATTCTGGTGCGCCATGGTTTGTTCGATGCGCGCGACTTCGGACTGCGCCTGGTAATAAGCCGCCTGCTGCGTGTTCAGCGTGTCCTGCCCGGCAAACTGGGTCTGGCGCGCGGTTTCCAGCGTCGATTCGATGTGGCGCAAGCGGGCAGTTTCGGCCTCGAGCTTGTTTTGTGCTTCGGTCAGATCCTTGTCGATGCGCGCGCGCTGCTGGGCGGCATCATGCTTGCGCGCAAACCAGAGTTGGTGTTGGGAAAACGTCATGTCAGCCTGCAGGCTGCGATAACGCTGTGCGACTTCGGCCTGCGCGGCGAGTTTTTCGACCTGTGTTTTGAGTTCGCGCTGGATGTCTTCGACGCGATTCATGTTGACGCGCGCATCCTTTAGCCGCGCCTCGGTTTCCTTGCGGCGCTCCTTGTATTTGGAGACGCCCGCGGCCTCTTCCAGATAGCCGCGCAATTCCTCGGGCTTGGCTTCGATCAGACGCGAAATCATGCCTTGCTCGATGATGGCGTAAGCCCGTGCGCCAACGCCCGTGCCGAGGAACAGGTCGGCGACATCGCGCCGCCGCACGCGCATGTTATTGATGTGATAAGTGGATTCACCGCTGCGGTCGAGCACGCGCTTGACCGATATCTCGGCGTATTGCGACCACTGGCCGGCGGCACGCCCCAGTTCGTTGTTGAATGCCAGCTCAACCGAAGCGCGTGATGCCGGCTTGCGGGTGCCGGAGCCGTTGAAGATCACATCCTGCATCGATTCGCCGCGCAGATTCTTGGCCGACGATTCACCCAGCACCCAGCGTACTGCATCGATCACGTTGGACTTACCACACCCATTCGGACCCACCACGCCAGTCAGCTGCGCGGGGACGGGAATCACGGTGGGGTCAACAAAACTCTTGAAACCAGCAAGTTTGATATGAGTTAGGCGCAAAACAACGGGACCTTGGTTTTTTCCGGCGTCCAAATCAAAACTCGCTTTGTCACCTTCGCCGTGTCGTGCGACAGCACTGTCTGCAGCTCGGCTTCGCGCCATTTTTGATGTGGAATCGGATTTATAATGGTGTCTCCAAACGCCCTGTTGGGTCGTTTTTGTGCCGCCATTCTACACCGAGCTTTTTATGTCCTCCACACCTGCTAAAACCCTGGAAACCTTCCCCAATCCAAAGTTGGGACGCGACTTTCATATTCACATGGAAATCCCTGAATTTACGTGCCTTTGTCCCAAGACGGGTCAGCCTGATTTCGCCACGCTCATCCTCGACTACATCCCCGACCAGACCTGTGTCGAACTCAAGAGCCTGAAACTCTACATGTGGAGCTTCCGCGAAGAAGGCCATTTCCATGAAGACGTCACCAACCGGATTCTCGATGATCTGGTCAGCGTGACGAAACCACGCTTCATGCGTCTGACTGCCAAGTTTTATGTGCGCGGCGGCATCTTCACCAACGTGGTGGCAGAACACCGCATGGAAGGCTGGCAACCCGCCCCGCGCGTTGACCTCACTCAGTTTGAGCATCAGTCGAACACACGCGGATAAGCGCTTGTATTTTCTTGGCATTGATTTCGGCACTTCAGGCGCACGCAGCTGCGTCATCGACGCCAAAGGCACGCTCATCGCTGAAGATCAACGCGACTTCGGCAAACTGCAAGATTACGAGCGCGCCGATATCTGGCGCGAGGCACTGTGGGATTTGGTCACCGCCTTGCCGCTGTCAGTTCGCTCGCAGTTATCGTCGATTGCATGCGACGGCACCTCCGGTACGGTGCTCGCTTGCGACGAGACGCTCACGCCGCGTCACCCTCCACTGCTCTACAACGACGACCGCGCAATCGACGAAGCCAAACTGATCGCAAGTCTCGCCCCGCCTGGCCATCCCGCTGCCGCAGTGACTTCCGGGCTGGCCAAAGTCCTGTGGCTGAAAAAGTGGCTCGGCCACACCGGCGCGCGGATCTACCTGAATCAGGCCGACTGGCTGTCGGGTCTGCTGACTGAACAGGCGGGGTTTTCCGACTATCACAACGCCCTGAAAATGGGCCTCGATCTCGACACCCTGAGCTGGCCGTCCTGGGTGGACCATCTGGCTGACCGCCGTTATTTGCCCACGCTTGTTGCACCCGGTTCGCAACTTGCCCCTGTATCACGGCCGCGGGCCCGCTATCTGGGGGTGAATTCCAGTTGCAGGGTGCACGCCGGAACCACCGATTCCATCGCTGCGTTTTTGGCAGCCGGCGTCTCCCAAAGTGGCGCCGCCGTTACCTCGCTTGGCAGCACGCTGGTGCTCAAGCTTCTATCTGACAAGCGCGTTGAGTCGACCGAACACGGCGTTTACAGCCACTGGTTCGGCGCACGCTGGCTGGCCGGGGGCGCGAGCAATGCCGGCGGCGCAGTGTTGCGGCAGTTTTTTGACGACCCAACGCTGGCGTCGCTCAGCGAAAAAATCGACCCCTCTATCGCCAGCCCGCTTGATTACCTGCCGCTGCCCCGCCGCGGTGAACGATTCCCGATCAACGACCCTGAGTTGGCCCCCCGTCTGGCGCCGCGCCCAAGCGATGACACCGAGTTTCTGCACGGTTTGCTGGAAAGCCTTGGCCGTATCGAGGCACGCGGCTACGGCCTGCTCGCCGAACTGGGTGCAACTCCTTTGCGGCAAGTCGAAACTGCAGGCGGCGGCGCCCAGAATCCGGCCTGGACAACCATCCGCCAGCGTTTACTCAAAGTACCCGTGACCCGTGCGACCCACACCGAAGCCGCATATGGCGCCGCCCTATTGGCACGCGACGGCAAGGAACACTTCGATAACACTCCCGGCAAACCCGCTTCCTACTACTAAAGTCGTATATGAATCGCTGAGTTCATGGTCTATGTTGTGGTCAATCACCGCGCTGCAGACGTCACACTGAATCGCGATTAACCCCTGTCTTGCTTCGCGGTGAGCCCAACACTGGGGAGCGAACAATGAAAATCCAGAATCACTGCCTGGCTCGCGACGATGGGCAGGTAGCGTCTTTTTTCGCCAGTCCACACACGGGTGGCTTCATTGCACCCAGCGTGCTGGTGCTGCATTACACCGCTGGCAGCAGCGCGGCGAGTACGGTTGCCTGGTTTCGCAACCCGCAATCCCGCGTCTCGGCGCGAAGAGCGTTATTTGATTCGTCAGTTCGGCGAGCCGTACAAGGACTATCAATCTGCCGTGCGACGATGGCTATGAAGCGTGTCCGACCATCTTGCATTTAACGAATAGCCAACATGTATCCTGCTCTATGCAGCCTTCGTTTCGCTGTAACGGCGCACCCATTCAACCAAGTTCGACAAATTCCAGCGTATTCGCATCCGGGTCTCGACAAAACAATGCCGCACGGCCCGACTTGCTGACGCTGTAATTGACACCCGCTGCATCGAACCGCGATTTCAGCGCTTCCAGGCTCCTCACGCCCAAAGCGATGTGGCGGTCGCGGCCGCCATGCTCGGGGCGAACCGATGCGGCATCGGGATTGGGCAACCCCATCAAATGCAGCTGCTGGCCGCCGCCGAGGTCGTACCACTCGCCGGGGTACGGCAGGTCGGGACGGTTCTGAACAAGCTGCAATCCCACTACCGATTCATAGAAAGTCTTGGCACGCTCGAGGTCGGACACGAGCAATCCGGCGTGCAGCAGGGGCGTGATTTCAGACATGGTCTTTATCCTTCAGCTGGTCGTCTTCCATATGGCCAGAAAACAGACTGGCGGTGATGATCATGGCAGCGCCGATCCATTCCTGCAGCCCCATGCGTTCGTTGGACAAGAAATAAGCCGCGACGGCAGCCACCACCAGCTCGAACAAGAAAATGACGATGGCCTGGTTGGCGGGTACGCGCGCGAGGCCGAATTGCACGGCGTAGGTCATGCTGCCGATGGCAAGGCCGACGCCAAGCAGCAATCCCCATACATACACATCGGCGTTGGCAGCGAAGTCGAGTTCCTGTGGGTTGAGCGCCAGGCCGATCACGGTCAGTATCGCCACGCCCAACCACACCGACACCACCTTGGCGCCTTCGGTAACGCCACCCAAGTGCCGGCTGATCACGTTGCTGGCTGCAAACATCATCCCCGCCGACAACGCCAGCCATTCGGCGTCATTCGCCGGCAACGGCCATTCGCCCGGTTGCCACAACATGGCGAGCGCACCGCCCGCGGCCAGCGCCATCACTGCCCAGCCGGCACGGTTGAGCTTTTCCTTCAGCAAAAAACGCGAAAACAGCACCGTCCACAACGGCGACAGATAAAACAGCAGCAGCACGCGCACCACTTCGCCTTCCAGTACTGCCAGCACATAAGCCAGGTTGGTCCAACCGGCGGCCAGCCCCAGCGCGGCCAGCCACAGCCATTGCCCGCGCGAATTGTGAAGCGAACGGCCATGCAACCATCCCAGTAGCAACAAGGGCACAACATAAGTAATAAAGCTGGACGCAATGCCGCCCACGCCCGCCTCGTGGAGTAGTCGGTACGGGTACCAGACCAGCCCCCACAAGGTGGCGGCGTAAATCAGGCTGGTGATGGCGAATGTACGTTGCAGGGGAATAGAAGGCATGAGGGCTTTATAATGTGGGGCTTCGATCAATTCAGTGCTGCAATGAACCCGCGTCTAGACCAACTCCACCCCTACCCGTTTCAAAAGCTGCGCGAACTGTTTGCGGGGGTGACGCCGAATCCCGAACTTGCGCCAATCAATCTGTCGATCGGCGAGCCCAAGCATCCCACACCACAGTTCATCAAGGACGCGTTGGTTGCGGGCATGGGCGGGCTGGCGAATTATCCCATCACTCAGGGCTCTGAGGCGCTGCGCGGTGCAATGGCAGCGTGGGCCGAGCGCCGCTACGGCGTGAAGCTCGACCCGGCGACCGAAGTGTTGCCGGTCAACGGCTCGCGCGAAGCCCTGTTTGCGTTTGCCCAGGCCAGCGTCGATTCCAGCCGCCACGGCCGTCGCGTGATCATTTCGCCGAACCCGTTTTATCAGATTTACGAAGGTGCCGCGTTGCTGGCCGGTGCCCGACCTTTCTTCCTCAACACCCTGCCGGAAAACGACTTCAAGATGGACTGGTCGAAGGTGCCGGAAGATCTGTGGGAACAAGTGAATCTGATTTATGTGTGCTCGCCCGGCAACCCCACCGGCAAGGTGATGTCGCTGGATGATTGGAAAGCCCTGTTCGATCTGTCCGACCAGCACGGCTTTGTCATCGCCGCCGACGAATGCTATTCGGAAATCTACTTTGAAGAAGGCAAGCCGCCGCTCGGTGCGCTCACCGCCTCGCAGCAGCTCGGCCGCGGTTTCAAAAACCTGATCGTGTTCAACTCGCTGTCCAAGCGGTCCAACGTGCCCGGCATGCGATCCGGCATGGTGGCGGGCGATGCGGTGCTGATGAAGTCATTCCTTCTCTATCGCACCTACCACGGCAGCGCGATGAGCCCGATGGTGCAGATCGCCAGCACCGCCGCGTGGAACGACGAAGCACACGTGATCGAAAACCGCCGCCTGTATGCCGAGAAATTTGCCGCAGTGATGCCGCTACTCAAGGATGTGCTGCAGTTCGAAGCGCCCGACGCCGCCTTCTACCTGTGGGCGAAAGTGCCGGGCGGCGATGATGCCGCGTTTGCTCGCGGGCTGTATGAAACGCAGCATGTCACCGTGCTGCCCGGCAGCTATCTGGCGCGCGACGCCGCCAACATCAATCCCGGCAAGGGCTTTGTTCGCATTGCGCTGGTTGATAGTTTGGAAGCCTGCATCGATGCTGCCAAACGCATCGCCAGCTTTGTGGCCGAAGCCGCCTGATCACGAACCATTCAACTCAATCTCATTCAATCAACCAAGGAATCCCACCATGCACGCACTCCAGAAAATCATTGAAGACGCTTTTGAACGCCGCGCCGACATCACCCCGCGCAACGTCGAGCCCCAGGTCAAGGACGCGGTCATGGCCGTGATCGACCTGCTCGACATGGGCGAACTGCGCGTGGCCGAACGTAGCCAGGATAAAAACAGCGGGGGCCAGGACTGGATTACGCACCAATGGCTGAAAAAAGCCGTGCTGCTCTCGTTCCGCCTGGAAGACAACGCCTTCATCAAGGGTGGCCATACCAACTACTACGACAAAGTGCCTTCCAAGTTTGCCGACTACAACTCCAAGGATTTCCGCGAAGGCGGTTTCCGCGTGGTGCCGCCGGCGGCTGTGCGCAAGGGCTCCTACATCGGCAAAAATGTGGTGCTGATGCCTTCCTACGTCAACATCGGCGCCTATGTGGGTGAAGGCACCATGGTCGACACCTGGGCTACGGTCGGCTCTTGTGCGCAGATCGGCAAGAACGTCCATCTCTCTGGTGGTGTCGGCATTGGCGGCGTGCTTGAGCCGATTCAGGCCAACCCCACCATCATCGGCGACAACTGCTTTATCGGCGCGCGTTCCGAAGTGGTCGAAGGTGTGATTGTGGAAGACAATGCGGTGATCTCGATGGGCGTCTATATTGGCCAGAGCACCAAGATCTTCGACCGTGAAACCGGCGAAGTCAGTTACGGCCGCATCCCGGCTGGCTCGGTAGTAGTATCTGGCAACCTGCCGTCCAAGGATGGCAGTTATAGTCTGTATTGCGCAGTGATCGTGAAGAAGGTCGATGAAAAGACCCGGTCCAAAGTGGGAATCAACGAACTTCTGCGCGGAATCTGATCCAACCCTGGGGTTATTTTTCACTGTTCACTAAACACACAACATGGAGGCGTAATGAAAACCACACTCGCCGTTACTGCACTTTTGTCTGTCAGCCTGGTGGCATGCCAGGAAAACCCGGTTTCGGGACGCAACCAACTGGTCCTGGTTTCTGAAGAACAGGCCCAGGCCTCGTCCAGCCAGGCCTATGCCCAAACCATTAGCGAAGCCCAGAAAAAAGGCCAGCTCAGCACTAATGCGGCGCTCAATGGTCGCGTCAAGCGCATCACAGACCGTCTGGTCACGCAGGCAAAAGTCATGTATCCACCCAGCGCGGGATGGGACTGGTCGATTGCAGTCATCGACGAACCCACCGTCAACGCTTGGGCCATGCCGGGTGGCAAGATGGCGATTTACACCGGCATCATCAATAAGCTCAAGCTGACCGACGATGAAATCGGCCAGATCATGGGACATGAAATTTCCCATGCCCTGCTGGGCCATGGCCGCGAGCGGATGTCGCGTGCCATGGCAACTCAGGGCGGGTTGCAACTGGGCTCGTTGATTGCCGGGCGCGACCTGTCGATTCTGGCACCGGTTGCCACCGTTGCGCTGACCTTGCCCAATAGTCGCGGCGCAGAATCCGAAGCTGATCGCTATGGCATCGAACTGGCCGCACGTGCCGGATACGATCCGCATGCCGCCGTCAGCCTTTGGGAAAAAATGAACGCAGCCGGTGGCGGCAGCCCACCCGAATTTTTAAGCACCCACCCCACTCCCGGCAATCGCATGCAGGCGCTGAACGCCCTGGTGCCGCAAATGATGCCGATTTACGAGAAAGCCCGGAATTGATATGGACGTAACCCCTGATAACGATCACAAGCTCGACAGCCTGAAAACCCTGACCACGGTCATCTATGCACTGTATGCCGTCTCGCTGTTTGTTGGCGTCACGGCCATTGTGGCCATCGTTCTCAACTACATCAAAAAAGAAGAGGTCCAGGGCACTTGGCTAGAAAGCCATTTCACCTGGCAAATTCGCACCTTCTGGTGGGGGGTGCTGTGGACGGTCGTCGGCGCCATCACCTGGATCATCCTGGTCGGCTGGGTTGTGTGGGGCGTAGCGTTTGTCTGGTTTATTTACCGTATCGCCAAAGGCTGGCTCAACCTCAACGACAACAAGCCCATGGCCTTGCAGTAGAAGCTTTCCGGGTTTATCTGCGGCGTTGGGCCGATGCCCCCGCCTACACCGGCCACACTGATAAGTTGGATAAACGGATCGGGAGCACGCTTGTCGAAGCCAGCTCTAAGCCCGTGGAACGGGGACTGCCTGGCCAGCCACCCCGGCCATGCCGGGATGCGGTTCGACAGGCTCACAATCAAGACCAAGCAATACCCGCTAAGAAATCCTGACTTCAGTCCCCACTTCAACCAGATCAAACAACTCCGCCACCTCCTCATTTTTCATCCGGATACAGCCATGTGACGCGGGCGTGCCAATCTTGTGTTCCTCGTGGGTGCCATGGATATAGATATAACGATTGTGCGTATCCACCGTGCCGCCCTGATTTTTTTCCGGTTCCAGACCTTCCAGCCACAGAATACGCGAGAGTATCCAGTCTCGCCCCGGGTTCGCCGCATCGAGTTCAGGGGTCCAGATTTCGCCGGTTAACGCGCGGGCCTTGAACGCAGAATACAGCGGCACGCCAGCGCCAATTTTCTCGGCAATACGGTGCCGCCCCAGCGGCGTGCAATAGCTGCCGTTTTGTGAACCGGCGCCGTTGGTCGCACCGGAAACAGCATACTGGCGAATGAGCATGTCGCCATCCGGATGCGGCTCCCACAAATAGAGTTGCTGCAGGCGCAGGTCTATTTCGATAAACAGAGTGTTCATAGCCTCCCCTCCTTCTTTTGCAGGCGGCGCGCCTCGAAAAACCCCGAGATCATCGCCGCGCATTCGTCTGCCAACACCCCGCCGCTGATCTCGCAATGGTGATTGAGCCGCGGTTCGGCAAACACATTCATGATGCTGCCATGCGCGCCGGTTTTGTATTCCCGGGCGCCATACACCACGCGCGCCACGCGTGAATGGAAAATCGCCCCCGCGCACATCACACAAGGTTCCATCGTCACATACAAAGTGCAGCCCACCAGCCGATAATTTCCGAGCCGGGCCGATGCATCGCGCAACGCCATCACCTCGGCATGCGCGGTGGGATCATGGCTGGAGATAGGCTGATTGAACCCGCGCCCAATAATTTCGCCCCCGAATACCACCAGCGCACCCACCGGCACCTCATCGGCATCCCAACCCTGTTGCGCCAGTTCCAGCGCGGCGCGCATGTACTCTTCGTCCGTCATCATCGGTCCAGCGGGCTCGTTACCCCGCGCCCGCCTTTGTTCAATACATGGGTATAGATCATCGTCGTTGACACATCCTTGTGGCCGAGCAGTTCCTGCACCGTGCGGATATCGTAGCCACCCTCAAGTAAATGCGTGGCAAACGAATACCGCAGGGTATGCGGCGTAGCGGGCTTGGCCAAGCCGGAAGCCTGCACCGCCCGCTTCATCGCACGCTGTAATAGTTTTTCGTCCAGATGGTGACGGCGTTCAGCCCCACTACGCGGATCAACCGAATAACTGCCCGATGGGAAAATATACTGCCATCCCCACTCGGTAGGCGAATTGGGATACTTGCGAGATAGCGCATCAGGCATATACACATCGGCCTTGCCTGCCAGCCGGTCATCATCGAAAAGCACACGGCGCTGCTGCAAATGCGCCTGCAAATCCACCACCACCGAATCCGGCAACATCGTCACCCGATCCTTCGCCCCCTTGCCATCACGAATCAAAATCTCGCGGCGCGCAAAGTCCACATCCTTGACTCGCAAGCGCACGCATTCCATCAATCGCATCCCCGTGCCGTAGAGCAAACGCGCCATCAGGCCATACACCCCCGACATACGATCCAGCACCGCGCGCGTTTCTTTACG
>JAAFGW010000056.1 GCA_010365175.1 Sulfuriferula multivorans
GGCATATCAGAATCCTGCTACAACGCCACCGATATGCACCAGGTCTATCAATATCGGGCGTTTGGCGTGCCCGGTCTGGGCTTCAAGCGAGGGCTGGGAGACGACCTGGTCATTGCGCCCTACGCCAGCGCACTGGCGCTGACCGTGATGCCACAGGAAGCGTGTCGCAACCTGCAGACGCTCGCCAGCAACGGTTTCCTCGGGAGCTATGGGTTCTACGAGGCGGTCGACTACACCCCGTCGCGCGTTCCGCGAGGCAAGCAGCACGCCATCGTGCGTTCATTCATGGCGCATCATCAGGGCATGAGCCTGCTGGCCTTTGCGCATGTCCTGCTCAACCAGCCGATGCAGCGCCGATTCATGTCCGACCCCCTTGCACAGGCGACGCAATTATTGCTGCAAGAGCGTGTGCCGAAGAAGGGCGCGACCTTGCATCCGCACGCGGCCGAAGTGAGCGCCGCCGCGCGCCCCGCCGAAGAAGCGGGCGCGAACCTGCGCGTATTTACCGACCCGAACACGCTGATACCCGAAGTTCATCTGCTGTCCAACGGCAGCTACCACGTCATGGCGACCCATGCCGGCGGCGGCTACAGCCGCTGGCGTGATCTGGCCGTCACCCGCTGGCGCGAAGACGTCACCTCCGATGACCGGGGCACCTTCATCTACCTGCGCGACCGCGACACCGGACGCTATTGGTCAAGCGCGTATCAGCCCACCCTGCAGAAAGCCGATCACTACGAGGCGATCTTTGTGCAGGCGCGCGCCGAATACCGGCGACGCGATCAGGCGATCGAAGCACACACCGAGATCAGCGTGTCCCCGGAAGATGACGTCGAGATCCGCCGCGTCACCCTCACCAATCATTCATCCCGGCGCCGTCATATCGAGGTGACGAGTTACGCGGAGGTCGTGTTGGCACCCTTGGATGCCGACCTCGCCCACCGCGCGTTCAGCAACCTGTTCGTGCAAACAGAAATCCTGCCCGAGCGGCAGGCGATCCTCTGCACGCGACGTCGCCGCACCCCAGGAGAAAAGGTGCCGTGGATGTTTCACTTGCTGGCAGCCCCCGGTGCTGTGGCCGACGAGCCGTCTTATGAAACGGATCGTGCCCAATTCATCGGGCGCGGTCGAACCGCGGCCAATCCCGTGGTGCTGGATAACCCTGACAGCCCAAAGACCTTGTCGAACACCGATGGTCCGGTGCTCGATCCCATCGTGGCGATCCGCCGCACCCTCACCCTTTCGCCCGACGAATCGGCGACGGTACAAATCATCTCGGGTGTAGCAGATACACGCGAAGAAGCCTTGGCTTTGCTTGAGAAGTATTGCGACCGCCACTTCGTCGAGCGTGCCTTTGAGATGGCCTGGTTCCAGAGCCATGAAGTGCTGCGCCACCTCAATGCAAGCGAAGCCGATGCGCAGATCTATGGCCGTCTGGCCAGCTCCGTTATTCACGGCAATGCCTTGCGCCGTGCTGCGCCCAGCATCATTGCCCGCAACCAATTGGGACAGTCCGGACTGTGGCGCTTTGCCATCTCGGGCGATCTGCCTATCGTCCTGCTGCGCATCGGCGACCTGAATCGAATCGACATGGTCAAGCAGGCGCTGCAAGCCCATGCCTATTGGCGGATGAAGGGTCTGGCTTCCGACCTGGTGATCGTAAACGAAGATTTCTCAGGCTACCGGGCGGTGCTGCATGACCAGATCATGGGGCTCATCAACATGGGCCCCGACGCGCAAATCATCGACAAACCGGGTGGCGTTTTCGTGCGCCGTGCAGAAGAGCTTTCAGAGGATGAACGGGTCTTGCTCCAGACTGTCGCCCGCATTGTGTTCAGCGATACGGCCGAGACACTGGTCGAGCCAATGGAACGCCGCGTATCGGCAGAGCGGGTGTCTGACCTTCTGGAACCCAGGCTGCAACCGGTCGACGAACCGGTCAGTCCACTGTTGCCGCGCGAACGTATTTTCTGCAACGGCCTGGGCGGCTTCACGCCCGACGGACACGAATATGTCATCACCCTCGAACCGGGCCAGAGCACGCCGGCACCGTGGGCCAATGTCATCGCCAGTCCGCACATCGGCACCGTCGTCAGCGAAAGTGGGAGCGCGTATACCTGGGTGGAAAACGCGCACGAGTTCCGGTTGACCCCTTGGCACAATGACCCGCTCTCCGACAGCAGCGGCGAAGCACTCTACATCCGCGACGAAGAAACCGGTGCATTCTGGTCGCCGACGCCGTTGCCTGCCCGAGGCCAGACCGGGTATGTGTGCCGGCACGGGTTTGGATACAGCGCGTTCGAGCATTACGAAGCCGGCATCGCCTCGGAAATGTTTACCTATGTCGCCATGGATGCACCGGTGAAATTCGTGGTGGTCAAGTTGCGCAACCATTCTGGCCGCGCCCGCAAGTTGTCTTTAACCGGGTATTGGGAACTGGTGCTCGGAGAATTGCGACACGCCAATCTGATGCACATTGTGACCGAAATTGATCCGCACAGCGGGGCGCTGTTTGCCCGCAATGCCTACGGCCGCGAATGCGCCAATCGGGTCGTCTTTGCGCATGTCAGCGAGCGGGTACATTCGATCTCCGGAAACCGTACCGAGTTCATTGGACGCAACGGCTCGCTCTCAAGCCCGGCGGCCATGCGCCGCAAGCGCTTGTCTGGCAAGACCGGTGCAGGCCTCGATCCCTGCGCGGCGATCCAGGCCCCGATCGAACTGGACGACGGGGAAGAACGCGAAATCGTGTTCGTTTTCGGCGCAGCGCGCGACGACAACGAAGCGCAGTATTTCATCCAGCGTTTCGGCGGCACAGCGGGCGCACGCCAGGCGTTGGAAACGGTGTGGGGGTATTGGAACCACACTTTGGGTGCGGTGCACGTGGAAACGCCGGATCCTGCATTGGACGTCATGGCCAACGGATGGCTGCTTTACCAGACGTTGTCGTGTCGACTCTGGGGCCGCAGTGGTTATTACCAGTCCGGCGGCGCCTACGGTTTCCGCGACCAATTGCAGGACACCATGGCGCTGATCCATGCGACCCCATGGCTCGCCCGCGAGCAATTGATCCGTTGTGCCGAGCACCAGTTCATCAAGGGGGACGTGCAACATTGGTGGCATCCGCCCGGTGGACAAGGCGTGCGCACCCATTTCTCCGACGATTATCTGTGGCTACCGTATGCAACCAGTCGTTATGTGCTGGCGACTGGCGATACCGGCGTACTCGACGAGTCCGTGCATTTTCTCGAGGGTCGCGAGTTGAATCCGGAAGAAGAGGCCTACTACGACCACCCGCAACGTTCGAGTGAAGCCGCCAGCCTCTATGAACATTGTGTACGCGCCATCAAATATGGGCTGCGTTTTGGTGAGCATGACTTGCCGCTGATGGGCTGCGGCGACTGGAACGATGGGATGAATCTCGTCGGCCGTGATGGCAAGGGCGAGAGCGTTTGGCTGGCGTGGTTTCTTTATGACAACCTGCAACAGTTTGCCAGCCTGGCACACAGCCGAAACGACGCAGCCATTGCCGAAATGTGCACCGGACAAGCTGCACTGCTGCTCAGCAACATTGAAGCCCAGGCCTGGGACGGTGGCTGGTATCGACGCGCCTACTTTGACGATGGCACCCCCCTGGGTTCGTCCAGTAATGATGAATGCCAGATCGACTCGATCAGTCAGAGTTGGGCCGTCATCTCGGGCGGCGGCGATCCGGAGCGCGCCAGTCAGGCGATGGAAGCAGTCGACACCCGTCTTGTCAGGAGGGAGACACAGATCATCCAGTTGCTCGATCCGCCCTTCGATAAATCTGACCTGGAGCCCGGTTATATCAAGGGCTACGTACCCGGTGTGCGCGAGAATGGCGGCCAGTATACCCATGCCGCCATTTGGGCAACGATGGCGTTTGCCATGCAGGGGAACCGGGAACGCGCGTGGGAATTGTTCGGCATGCTCAATCCCATCCATCACGGCAGTAAGCCGGATGAGATGGAACGCTACAAAGTTGAGCCTTACGTCATGTGCGCGGACATTTACGCTGTGTCGCCGCACACAGCCCGGGGCGGTTGGACCTGGTACACCGGGGCGGCGGGCTGGATGTACCGGCTCACCGTGGAAACCCTGTTGGGCCTGAACCTGGAAGGGGATCATCTGCGCATTGCACCGTGCATACCGGCCGATTGGGAATCCTACAAAATCCAATACCGGTTTCACGATACGGTCTACCACATCAGCCTCAGACGGGTCAGTGAAAAGCTGGAGCATGCAATCCGGGTCACGGTGGACGGTGTCGTGATCAATGGAGCCGGCAAGGCAGGACAACCGCAAGGCATGATCCCGCTTGTGGACGACCGGCAGGATCATCACGTCGAGGTGGCATTGCAGAAATCGCAGGATGAATAGTGTGGCGCTCTCCCCTTGACCCCTCCAGGCCGTTCGCGAAGGGCTCCGTCGAACATACGTAACCGTCATGCAGGGTTGAAGGTTCGATAAACTGGCGGGATGTCAGAGTCACGCAACGACCCGCTATCGACTTTCGATTGCCTTCGTGGATACGCGAGTGTGACGATAGCTTATGTGTGGAAACGTACAGACGAATAAGTACAATTACTTAACCATCTCAGTTAACAGGGTTAAGCTGCCTGTTGGCCGATTGAAGAAGAAAAGCCATTTGTTGGCCAAACCATTTTGGCTGTGCGCCTTTATTTTTCCTACGGAGATCCAATGAAATTCGCCCGATCTCCCCGCTTCAAGCCATCCACCATAGCGCCGATAGACATCGCAGGTGACGCGTTGAACGCTGCTCAGGTGCTTTCCAACCTGACCACGCTTTGCCGGACGCACTGGCCGAATCGGCGCGATATCGAACTCGTTGACGTGTTTGTGGACGTGGTTAAAGACCCAAAGCGCGCACTGGCAGACGGCGTCTTCATGACACCGACTCTGGTCAGGCTCGCGCCACCTCCCACTCAAAGCCTCGTCGGCACGCCTAGCCAGATACAGACTGTGTTGCAGCCTTTGATACTGGAGGTTCCTGCTGCATGACGTCCGGTAAATCACCCCCCACGGCGAACACGAATGAGGAAATTGTCGCGTTAATCGAGACCCTGAACCAGGCCGAGCAACGTCTGGAGGTACTGACGGCCGGCGAAATGGATACGGTGACCGACCACGACGGCCGGACGCTATTGTTGCGGCGCGCCCAGAATCACGTGCATCACAACGAGGCCGCCATCCTCAATGCGCTACCCGCAAACGTCGCCTTGCTCGATCCCCAGGGGGTCATCATCTCAGTCAACGAGGCGTGGCGGCAATTTGCCCTGGCGAATGCAGTCCAGGCATCAGGACACGGGGTCGGCGCAAATTACCTCGCGATTTGCGATGGGGCACGGGGGCCTGACGCAGCCGAAGCACACCAGGCCGCCGCCGGCATTCGATCAGTGCTGACGGGTGCGTCAAAGCGATTTGCAATCGAATTCCCCAGTCCTTCACTCACCGAACAGCGCTGGGTCCAGATGGTCGTGACTCCTCTGTCCGATGAGCAACTGGATGGTGTGGTCGTCATGCAACTGGACATCACGGAGCGTAAGGCCGCCGCAGCAAAAATCGAGCAGCACACGCAGCTCTTTGCCGCACTCAGCCAGTGCAACGAGGCCATCGTGCACTGCACCAGTGAAGAAGCGTTATTCCAAAAAATCTGCCGTACCGCAGTGCAGTTCGGCGGCATGAAAATGGCATGGGTCGGCATGGTCGACCCTGAGACCCTGAGAGTGAGGCCAGTTGCCAGCTTTGGTGATGACACCGATTATCTGAAAGACCTGAATATCTCGTCAGATGCCGACAGCCTTGTCGGGGGTGGCCCGACCGGCACTGCCATCCGCGAGAAACAGCCGTACTGGTGTCAGAATTTCATGGATGACCCATTAACCGCTTCTTGGCATGCGCTAGCCGCGCGAGCCGGCTTCGCCGCATCCGCCTCACTGCCGCTGTACAGAAAAGGCAGGGTCATCGGCGCGTTCAGTTTGTATTCCGGCGTGGTCGACTCATTTGATGAATCGGCGCGCGACCTGCTGCTTGAAATGGCGGGGGGTATCAGTTTTGCACTCGACAACTTAGTCAGCGAATCCGAGCGCAAAAATGCCGCGCAGAAATTCAAGGGCCTGTTGGAGTCCGCACCGGATGCGATGGTGATCGCCAACCCCGGCTCCGAAATAGTGCTGGTCAACGCCCAGGCGGTGAAGCTGTTCGGTTGGCGCCGGGAGGAACTGCTGGGGCAGAAGATCGAGATACTCGTGCCGGAACGCTTCCGCAGTATTCATGTGGAAAACAGGAACACCTATTTCGCACAACCGCGTGCACGGCAAATGGGTGCAGGCATGGATCTGTTCGGATTGCGCAAAGACGGCTCGGAATTTCCGGTAGAAATCAGCCTGAGCCCGCTGAAGACAGACGAAGGCACCCTGACTATTAGCGCCATTCGCGACATCACTGAACGCAAGGAAGCAGAAGCCAGAATTTCACACCTCAACCGCGTATATGCCGTGTTGAGCGGTATCAACTCGCTGATCGTGCACGCAATTGACCGCGACGAGCTGTTCCGGGAAGCGTGCCGGATCGCGGTCGAAGCAGGCGGTTTCCGCATGGCAATGTTATGCATCTTGGATCCGCACACATCGAGGATTGTCCCGGTCGCCTCGGCGGGTAAAGACAAGTCGATTCTGACCAGCATTAAAGCCCTCCTGTCTTCGAGCGAGGATGTGTCAAAAACCATGATCGCGCGAGCGATTAGCGGAAAAACCGTCATCATATCCAACGATTCGCAAGACGACCCGCAGGTCCTGCTCGGCCGGCAGTACGCCGAAAGCGGGGTCCGTTCAATGGTGGTTTTGCCGCTGATTGTCGAGGGTGACGCGGAAGGCGCACTCGTGCTGTATTCCCCCGAAACTGACTTCTTTCAGGAAGACGAAATGCATCTGTTGACCGGACTGACGGGCGACATCGCATTCGCAATTGATCACATCAAAAAACAGGAACGGCTCAATTACCTCGCCTACTACGACGTACTTACCGGCCTCGCCAACCACGCGCTGTTTCTCGAGCGGGTGGCGCAATACATGCGCGGTGCTGACAGCGGCGGGCACAAGCTTGCCATAGGCCTGATCGACCTGGAGCGGTTCAAGAACATCAACGACAGCCTCGGTCGGCAGGCCGGCGACAAACTGTTGAAGCAGGTGGCGGAATGGCTGGCTCTCAAAATAGAGGATGCCAACCTGTTGGCGAGAATAGATGCAGACCATTTTGCCATCGTTCTGCCAACAGTAAAATCAGATGGCGACCTGGCAATGCTGATCGAGAAATTGTTGGCCGCTTTTCTGCTGCATCCTTTCCGATTGAATGACGCCGTGTTTCGCATCAGCATCAAGATCGGCATCGCGCTATTCCCGGATGACGGGTCCAGCGCCGATACCGTGTTCAAGAATGCCGAGGCCGCACTCAAGAAAGCCAAGGCGAGCGGTGATCGATATCTGTTTCACACCCGGGAAATGACCAAGGCGGTAGCCGCCAAGCTTAATCTGGAAAATCAGTTGCGCCAGGCGATCGATAATGAAGAATTCGTGCTTCATTACCAGCCCAAGTTGAACCTCTTGAGCGGCCAGGTTACCAGCGCCGAGGCGCTGATCCGTTGGAATGATCCGCGTACCGGCCTGGTGCCGCCCGGTCAGTTCATCTCGATTCTGGAAGAAACCGGGTTGATCTATGAAGTTGGGCGCTGGGCGCTGCAAAAAACAATCGAAGATTCCCTGCACTGGCGCGATGCAGGTCTGTCCGCCATCCGCATCGCGGTCAATGTATCGCCGCTGCAACTGCGCAATATCAACTTTATAGACGAGATCAAGCAGGCAATCGCACATGATGCGCACGCTGCGAAGGGGCTGGAGCTGGAGATTACCGAAAGCGTAATCATGGCCGACATCGAGCAAAATATCACCAGCCTGCAGGCGATCCGCGCCCTGGGCATCACCATTGCCATCGACGACTTCGGCACCGGATTCTCTTCGCTCAGCCACCTCGCCAAACTGCCGGTGGACACGCTGAAGATCGACCGCTCATTCGTGATCGAAATGACTGCCGGACCGGGGGGACTGGCGCTGGTGTCCACCATCATCAATCTGGCGCATGCCATGAAACTGAAAGTGGTGGCGGAAGGCGTCGAGACTGAGGAACAGTCGCGCATACTGCGCATGCTGAGCTGCGACGAAATGCAGGGTTTTTTATTCAGCGCAGCGTTGCCGGCCGAACGCTTTGCAACACAATTCCTGTCCCTGTCTCCGCCGAGTGACAGCGCATGAAAACGAAGCAGATCGCACGTCGGTCCTGTTTGTCTCGGGGGCTGTCGACGAACGTTTTCAGCTACTTATTTGCCTTCAACTCCTACGTGCTGAATCAGCTTGCCAAGAGATGCTTTTGGGCGCTGATGTAGCTAACCAACTGGCTTGCACAATTGTGTGGGCAGTGACTTCCTATTCATTCGAGGACAATTCCATGCTGGTAACTTTTACAACCAAGGCCTTTGCCGACATCACCCTGTTCGGCGATATCGCGCTTGCGATGATTAAAATGATGGGACACAGCCCCAACGTGCCCGGTGCGATTCTTGCGGAAGATGTCCCGGCGGCCCTGAGTCGGTTAACCGACGCTATCGAGGCAGACAATGCCCCGCCACCCGTTGAGGACCAAGATGCCGATGAACCGGTGGTAAGCATGAAACATCGAGCGTTGCCGCTTATGGATCTGCTTGCTGCCGCAGCCAAGGCTGAAGCCAACGTCATGTGGAAATAAATTCCCGCCCGGGCTTCCCCGCACTGATGCCGTAGAATATCAGCCCCACCAAATTTGACAGAAGTGAAGCGGGTCTGCACGGGTCTCGCTGGCGCTGATTACATTGACCTCTGGCCAGTTGGAAATACACGCTTTTCCGCTTTACGTACGCCAGCGCACATACAACTTTCGGTATGAACGAGACACTGTGCGCTGTGGTTGAAACCACATTAACCTCTCAAACAGTTGATGTGCGGATGGCCTTTTTGGCTGCAGCATTTCGCTTGGCGATCGCAGTGCAGACGCACAGGAAGTTAAGTTGCACCTTATAGAGGAAGCGTCGATATGAAACCGCATTCAGATCATTCTGAAATGGTGCACGAACACCCGCCCCATCACGACCATCAAAACCATCACGCCCACATGGCGGAAGATTTCCGCAAGCGATTCTGGATCGCGCTGGTTCTAACCCTTCCCATTCTGGTTCTCTCACCAATGCTCCAGACGCTGGTGGGTCTGCGCGAGACCATCCGCTTTACTGGCGACCTGTATGTTCTATTCGGTTTTTCTTCTGCCGTTTTCTGGTATGGCGGCTGGCCGTTTCTGAAAGGACTATACGAGGAGCTTAAAGCCAGACAGCCCGGGATGATGACCCTGGTCGCGGTTGCCATCACCACCGCGTATGCCTACAGCAGCGCGGTGGTGTTCGGCTTGACCGGGAAAGTATTCTTTTGGGAACTCGCCACCCTGGTCGACGTGATGTTGCTGGGGCACTGGATCGAGATGAAGTCGGTGATGGGCGCATCGAAGGCGCTGGAGGAATTGGCCAAACTCATGCCCTCCGACGCCCACAAGCTCATGCCGGACGGCAGCGTAAAGGACGTGCCGCTAAGTGAGCTGGTGGTGGACGACAAGGTCCTGATCAAGCCGGGGGAGAAAATCCCTGCAGATGGCGTCATCGTCGAGGGCGAAAGCGCAGTCAATGAAGCCATGCTCACCGGAGAATCAACCCCGGTCACCAAAAAAGCCGATGACAAGGTCATCGGCGGCGCCATCAATGGCGAAGGGTCGCTGACCATCGCAGTCAAGGGGACCGGCAAGGATTCGTTTCTGTCACAGGTGATCGACCTGGTCAAACAGGCCCAGGAAAGCAAGTCGAAGACCCAGGATCTGGCCAACACCGCAGCGATGTGGCTCACCCTCATTGCCCTGAGCGGTGGCGCGATCACCTTCTTTATCTGGCTGGGCGTCATGGGCAAAGAACTTTCCTTTGCCATCGAGCGCGCCGTGACGGTCATGGTCATCACCTGTCCGCATGCCTTGGGACTGGCCGTGCCGCTGGTCGTGGCGGTCTCCACGGCGCTGGCTGCGAGCAATGGATTGCTGATTCGCAATCGTCCCGCCTTTGAGCGCGCCCGAAAAGTACAGGCGATCATTTTCGACAAAACCGGCACTCTCACCGAGGGTCGCTTTGGCGTGACCGATACCCTGCTGTTCTCTCAGGACATCAACGAAGAATCGCTGCATCAGTATGCGGCCTCGGTGGAAGCCCATTCCGAACATCCCATCGCCCGCGCCATTGCCGACGCTGCCGAAAATAAATTGTCCATTGAAAATTTCAAGGGTATTGCCGGTAAAGGTGCCGAGGCCCAGGTCGAGGGCAAGGAGGTCAAGGTGGTGAGCCCCGGCTACCTGAGTGAACAGAACATCGCGATGGACGACCCGCGTGTGGAGGAACTCAAAGCGCAAGGCAAGACGGTCGTATTCGTGCTGATCGACGGGCAACTGCAAGGCGCGATTGCCCTGGCCGACATCATCCGCCCCGAGTCGAAGCAGGCGATTGCCGCGCTCAAGGAAATGGGCATCCAGTGCATGATGCTCACCGGCGACAACAAGCAAGTCGCGCAATGGGTTTCGGACCAGGTCGGGCTGGACGAATACTTCGCAGAAGTCCTGCCGCAGGACAAGGCGGCCAAGGTCAAGGAAGTCCAGTCCCGCGGCATGGTGGTGGCCATGACCGGTGATGGGGTGAACGATGCGCCCGCGCTGGCGCAGGCGGATCTGGGGATCGCCATCGGTGCGGGGTCGGATGTAGCAGTCGAAACCGCAGACATCATCCTGGTGCGCAGCAACCCTTTGGATGTCGTGGCGCTTCTCAAGCTGTCCAAGGCCACCTATAGCAAGATGATCCAGAACCTGATCTGGGCGACCGGCTATAACGCGTTCGCCATCCCCTTGGCAGGCGGCGCACTTTACGCCTGGGGCGTGTTGCTTTCTCCCGCATTGGGCGCGGCGCTGATGGCCGCGAGTACCGTGATAGTCGCGATTAACGCGCGCTTGCTCCGCATATCCCGGGGGTCTGATACCACTGCGGCGATGTCGACAGAAAATAAAGGCGGCGTTTCGCAAAAACAGATCGCCAAGCGCGCTTATGAACTGTACGAGCAACATGGCCACCAGGACGGTCACACAAAACAGGACTGGCTGCAGGCAGAGCGTGAAATACGGAAAGATACAGTTGAAAAATGATCTGGGCAGATTGCTTTCCCCTCGTGGGGAAAGCCTAATCAAAAGGCGAGGCGCCGTCAGCCGGTTTCCAGATACGGGCTCGGCACCATGATGGTCGGTATTTGATTTAGGAACAGGTACCTCACGCGCGATCGTGTGGTCTGTCGCAAGTTGGCATCAATAAGGATCCCGCACTATGAAACAAGACAAGCATCTTTCGATGATCCGCAGCTTTCATCTTGCGGACTGGTTTACCCTGGGCAATGCAGCCTGCGGCGTCGGTGCGCTGTTTTCCGTCATGACCTATTTGCAGACCCCGGATGTGCTGCATCTGTATTTTGCGTGCGCGCTGGTTGCCCTGGCATTTGTATTCGATATTTTCGATGGCAGCGTTGCGCGCTGGCGCCAACAAAGTTCGGTGCTGGGGCGCGAGCTGGATTCCCTCTCCGATGTAATCTCGTTCGGCGTTGCGCCCGCAGCCATCGCCTATGGCGTTGGCATGGACGGCCTGTGGGATCGCTTGATTCTGATTTACTTCGTGGTATGCGGTGTGAGCCGCCTTGCCCGCTACAACATCACCGCCGAAACCCTGGCGCAAGGCAGCGACAAAGTGAAGTACTTCGAAGGCACGCCGATCCCCAGCTCAGTCATTCTCGTGATCGTTATCGCCATCGCCGCCGGCTACGGTGCAATCGGCGACCAACTCTGGTTTGGGATGATCCACCTGGGGCTATGGCAACTTCATCCACTGGTATTGATGTTCGGGGTTTCCGGCTCGTTGATGATCAGCCGGACCCTGCACATTCCGAAACTTTGAGCGGGGTGTCGCATCAAACCAGCTGGCATCGACAGCGACCGAATTCGGCTCGTCGATGCGTTGAACTGCCCCTATGCAAAACCTGACCGCCGTTTGCGAATGCCTGGAAACGGGCACACGACATAACCATTCATAACTCGAGAATCTTATGCGCCCTCTACATGTCCTTCCCCTCCTCCTCAGCCTGCTGATCCTGAATCTGGGCGCTTGTGGTGAGATGGCAAGCTTGCCGGAACAGGCGGGCGTCGGCCCCCATCCGACATTGCC
>JAAFGW010000057.1 GCA_010365175.1 Sulfuriferula multivorans
CGAGCACATCGGTGGCAAATTCCTGATGCGCGCCCTCGATGATTATTTCGAGCTTCTTGACCGGGCTGAGATTGAGGTTGTTCATGCGTTGAGTTCCTTGATTGGGGCCAGTTCGTGCCGACTGTCCACAGGCGCGAGATCGCGCACCTGCCACCCGCCGTCCTCGAACATATGAAAAAGTCGCGTTTCCGGATCGATGATGACCATGCGTATCCAGCCATTGTGAACCAGGTTGCGCACCTTGACGACACCATTAATTGCGCGCATCGCATGCGCCACCGGTGACTCGATCACGGTAAGCAGTCGCAGCGGTTCGTGATAGGGCTCGCCGTCCTTTAGCACCGTCTGCGCAGGTAGCCCAGTACGCAAATCCGACAGATTTCCGCTCATCACGCCGAAACGGCCCGCGACGTTGTGATAGACCTTGCTGCCGCTGCCGTAGTGTTCGTTGTCGACTGTCGAGAAATAATGTTCCATGTTGATCCACTGACCGACGACTAGTGGACCCGTGAGAATGCTCTCCAGCAAGCGCCCCTTGCGGTCACACCGCCAGTCGTAGGAATGCAGAAAGACCCGGCCTTCGAGATCGAGAGTTTCGGTTGCATGCCGCCGCCCAATCACGAAGGCCGCGTTGCGCGACAACCCCCACTCCGGACGGACCTGTGACCAATCCATAGCGTTGCGTCGTACGTTGCGAAAGGCGCTCGCTGGGTCGCTCTCGCGGATACCCGGTTCCAACGTTGGCAGACGCTCGGCTGCACACAACTTGGACGCCGCGAACAAGCCGTTGCTCAGTCGTTCGACATAGACCAGATGACCCGGCGGCAGCAAATCGAGATCGTGAAGCCGCAGTTCGTCGGTGGTGGTGTTGTGGAACGCCGGAACGAACCAGGCATCGTCGGGGAGGTCGAATCCCTTCTCACGCAGACGCACCCGCACCGCCTGCTTGTTGGCCATCTGCGCCAGCACCCGTGCGCTCACAACGCCGTGGTTGCCGCCGCAGGCGCCGCAGTCGAGCGCCGACTCATAGGGGTTGTTTTCAGAGGTGCTGCCGTGCCCGACGAGGAGTACGAATCGCGAGAATTTTTCTGTCAGACCGATTGAACGCAGCGCAGAACTGACGAATTTAACCTGCTCGTCCAGCGTGAATCCGATTCGCCCCAGTTGCTCTAGCTGCATCTGGGCATAGCCGCTGTCAATACGATAGACACGGCGTAGGCGGTCGATCAGTGCCTGTTCCCGCGCCTCGTCCAGACCGAAATACGTCGCAAAGAGTGTGGCGCGTGGCTGATGTCCCAATGCAGTTTCGCGCAGTTCGCGAACCATTTCGTCGGTGATGGTCTCGCGTGCGATTTCCAGTTCGCGGCCAACGGCCTTGACGATCATGTTGCGCTGCAATGACCGGATAATAGAGTCGGCCTGCTCCCGCGACAGCTTGTCGAGCAACAATCGGCTGTCCGGTGCGTCAGGATAAAGCCGTTGACGCCAGCGGTTATACGCCAGCGGTGCCAGACTTTTTCCGAACATGTCGAAACCGAATAGCAAACCGATCGCTTCGACCGTGATGAAGGGTGAGAGCACGGACGCCTTGAGGTCGTGAAATACCTGCTCCAGCACCGACACAAACGCCTCGTCGTCGGCGTTGCGCGCAATCGCCAGCTCCAGCACCAGGTTTTTGGGCGTGACGACAACGGGCGCGAGGTGTGTTTCACTGCCCTTGGCAAGGCCGACGAAACTCACCGGCACGCCAAAAAAGCCCGCGATACCGAACGTCTGGTAGTCGCCTACTTTTTCCAGATGACGCCGGATGCGCTCCGAGCGCACGTCGATGCAGAACAGACCCTGTGCAAAAGGACGTTTTTCGCGCGGTTGCGCCTGTCCCAGTTCTAGCTGGCCTAACAGGCGACCCATGTACAACGCTTCCTGCGCCACCAGCCACATCTGCCCTTCAGCACGCTCGAAACGCGCCAGCAGCTGTTGCAACTGATCGAGCGTGTCCGGGGCCAAACGCACCAGCGTATCTGCGCAGCCCACACCTTCGCACAGCCGGCGCAGGGCGGCAGCCCGCTCACGCGCTTCGGACTCGCGCTTGCGCGCGAGATAGTCCGGCAATAACCGCGCGATTCGCGATTCGCGTCTGCCCGCAAGCGCGTCCTCGACACGATGCGCCAGCGCGGGCAGCACGCGTCCACTGTGGAATTCGTGGCGCAGATAGGCCTCGCCCGGTTTCTGTTCGAAATAACGCGCCAGCGCGTCCGCGCCCAATGGTGCCTTATTTTGATGCACATGTTCGCGGATCAACGCGAACGCCAGCACCATGCGAATGGCCAAATAATCCACCAGGTCGGCCGGGTACCGCCGGCTCCAGTAGTAATGCTTGGCGTTCACGCGCCAGCGAATGAAGCCAGCCCATCCGTGCAAGCGGGTCAGCTCGCGGGTAAAGTAGTCCATCCAGGCGTCCTCGGGCACACCGAGTTCCTGCATCACATGGCTGATGATGCCTTCAGGCGTATCGTCAAGCTCAAGGATTTTCTTGATGTGAATCCCGCGTATCGACAGGCGAAGGTTGTGACGCGCCACACCGCGCCAGGCTGTATACAGGCCTTGCTCCCGTCCCGGGAGCTGCCAGGCCGACTGGCCTTCGTCAAAGAAATCGAGGCAGCTCTTGATCACCAGCTCGTCGATGGTCGCGCCGAGATTCGTCCCGTACAGCGCATCCATGATCTCGTGAACCGGTCGGCTGGCGGGCATCGCGGTAGCCAGACGCGTGGCCAGCTGCGCTGGATCCACGGATCGGTCGGGAAGATTGTCGCCGCGCAGGACTGCATACACATCCTGCGCATCGGCTAGTGCCGGCACGTCCCCCAGTGGATCCGCCACCTGGGTCAACATCGACATCAGCAAAGCATGTAAATCGAGACCCGCGACGGCCGGCTCGCTGTCGAGAAAACGCGCGACCTGTGCCGACAGCGCCTCTCGATCCACGCGCCCATTCTGCAGATAACGCTGATACAGGCGCCGCGGCAGATAGCCTTTGGCGTGGAACAGGCGTTCACCTTCGGCGACTGCCTGCTCGAACGGCAAATGTTCCAGCCCGTATAAGGGGTTGTGATGGATAAACGTCCGCATCGGCCAGAAATAGGGAATCGGCTCGCCTGCCAGGTGAATCATGGTGCGGATCTTGAGCCGCCGTCCAAGCGCCAGACTCACAGTACGCCTCCCGTCACGATCAGGCCGGCAATGAGAAACAACGCCAACGCACCCGAATACACCGCAACCGCTGCCGGTCTCAGGTCACGCACTTCGACTTGCTGACAGATATCAAACACGAAGCCCTGGAGCAGGCGGGTTCCCGCCCAGCTCCAGATCAGCCAGACGAACAGGATGGCCGCAGCTGAGGGCCATCTCGCGTCGAACACCAGACCGAGCACAATGAAAAAACCCGGGAACACAGGGGTGGCGATCGCCGCAAGAACGACCCAAATCAATATGCGCGACCAGCGCGGCAGACAGCGGCCCAAGCCGCCGTGCAAACCTGCATACGCCGCGCCAAAGCGTCTGACGAGCGTGCCTGCAAGCAGCATCAGCAACGCGGGGGGCAGGCTCAGGCCGAACGCAAACAGGTGAAGGTCGAGCGGCGCGGCACCCTCGGCGGCAAAAATCCAGACGAGCGCCAGCGCGGAGGTCGCCAGAAATCCCGCCCACATCCCGAGATCACGCACGCTCAGCAACCGTATCGCATAAAACGCCGCGCTGGCCAGGGCCCAGACCGGCAACCAGTCGGGAATGGGCTGGGCAACATAATCGAGCGCCAATACGCCGAGCTGAGGTGCAATCAACACCACGGCAAATCGGATGCCGGGGCGCTTCAGCCAGTTCAGCAGCGCATTGAATGGCATGCTCAGCGGAAACAGCGGCAGTAACAGGCAAGCGATTAATAGCAGTGCCATCAAACCCACCTCGACCAGATGTTGAAGCGCTTCGACACCGCCAGCACCCATTCGGTCAGGCGCGTATAGAGGTCGGCCACGTAGAACTCACGCGAGAACAATGAATACAGCATCATGCGCGGCCCGTCGGCGCGCCCATCGAGCGGGTCGCGATTCGCCATGGCGTAGTAGGCCGCGATCCAGCCGACCACGACGGCGAGTGTCACGAGGGTGACCAATCCGCCGAAAACCGCCATGGGAATGCTTGCAGCGGCGTAGAGGCGTTCGCTCATCACGCGATCGGGATACAGGAACAGGTCGAAGTTGTGTTCGATCAGGGTATAGCCGACCACCACGATGGTCAGCGACAGAATGATGAGCGCCATCAATCGCGACGGACTATCGACGCGCAGCCGATGCGTGGCGAACAGGAGCTGCGCACCCGTTACCCAGCCAAAAAACAGCAGTACGATGGCCCCCTGTTGCCCCACGAAATCGCCATCGACCAGCCAGTGCGACAGGCCCAGAATCACAAATGGCACGATCACCGTGATTCCGGCTGCCAGCATCCACGGCATGCGCGCGGCAGCGGGCTTGCGTTCGACCACCAGCGTGTAGACGTCTTGATGCGGCACACCATCGTGCTTGCGTGCTTCGCCGATGATGCCGCCTGCGCCGAGGAACATCGTGCCCTTGAACAAACCGTGCGCGATCAAATGGTAGATGGCCAGCGAGAATGCCCCCACCCCGCATTCGACGAACATGAAGCCCATCTGGCCCATGGTCGAATAGCCCAATGACTTCTTGATGTCGTTCTGCGTCAGCATCAGCACCGATCCGAGCACGGCCGTGATCAATCCGACCGCGAACACCAGATGCAGCACGCTGCCGGCTTCAACGAACACCGGCGCGAACCGGTTGAGCAGAAACCCGCCGGCATTGACGATGCCGGCATGCATCAGGGCAGAAACTGGCGTCGGTCCTTCCATCGTGTAAGGCAGCCAGGTGTGGAATGGAAACTGGGCCGAGCGCGCAAAGGCCGCCAGCGCGATCAACAATGCCACCACCTCCAGCAGCGAGAACCCAAGAATCCCCGGCGCATTCGGCATCGCGGCGATGCGTTCGAACAATTCCGGCAAGGCGACTGTGTCGTAGGTTTGGTATAGCAGCACGGCAGCCAGCACCAATGGCAAGTCGCCCAGTCGGTAAGTGAAGAATGTCCAGAATGCATAGCGCTGGGCAGCCGGCCGTTGCTGGTTGTGTCCCAGCAAAAAATACAGCAGGACGCCGATCAGGTGCCAGGCTATCAGCAGGGTAATGAAATCGCCTGCGGCGACCATCAGCAAGATGGCTGCCGTCATGAGATCGAGCAAGGCGAAGAATCGGGCATAACCCGGCTCCTCGGCCATGTAGCGAACCGAGTACACATGCACAACCAGGCTGATGCCTGCGACCAGCAGCGACATGATGCTGCTAAGCGGATCGAGATAGATGCTGCCCCAGCCCAGATCCGTCGTCAGCCAAATGGGCGATGAAGTCGCCAGATACCCGCCCAGCACCCCCGCGGCGAGCGCAAAGGTCGCAACACTCAGTATCACGCTGAGGCGGGCAAGTTGGCGCCCGGGACGGGCAGACAACAAGGCAATCGCCAAGGCCGAAAACAGCGGTACAGCGGGAAGGAGGATGGCTAACGTGTCCATCGGGTCAAGCATTCAGAGGATGGCTTTCTTCTCGACGGCGCAAAACGCCCGAGTCAGGTTTCACAACAAAAACAACGGCCGATGGGCGAGCCTGTCCGTTCTTTTCCGCCGCAAGAGTATAAACCAAACTACGCGATGTGTAGGCTGCTGAGACCGCTAGCTGAAGGTAGATGCTCCGCCTTAGCCCGTTTCACGGGCGATTCAGCAAATTCTGCACCACCGTGCCAATGGAAAACACTTCATTTGTTCAGCACAAATCGTCCGCATGTCGACATCGTTATCAACACGCTATCGATCAAGCTTGCCTCAGAACAGGTATCCTTATCCAATGGCACTCACCCCCCTGACCGCAGCAGACATTGAGCCGCATCTGCACGTGTGGCTCGATACCGAATTCACGTTCCATAAAGTCGAAGAGCTGGCCGCCGAACTGGAACAACTGGCTCGTAGCGAACAGGATTTCATACTCGGCTGGATCCGTCGTATCGCCTCTACCCACATTACGCTGGCCTGGCAATTCGGCCGTCGCGCACCGGCCTTGTTGCCGCGCATGGAACAGCGCCTGCTGGAAGCGTGGGCCGTGCACACCTGCGACCTGTTCGACCGACAAGGTCTGCAACCCGCCTTGCGCGCGATGGAAGCAGTTGACGAATTCGACCCCGAACACCATGCCCACGATGCCGCCGGTGCGCTGTTCGACGACATTGCGCCGATTCTCGGCAGCTTCGTCTGCGGCCTCTCGGGCCGTCGCCTCACGCTCGAGGAAGGCGACGCCGCCTGGACCGACGGCGAACGCATCGTCCTGCCGCCATTGATTGCCGCACTGCCTCACCTGGACGACAATTTTCAGCTCGCCAAAGCCACCGTGACGCTGCTATGGGCGCAAACGCGCTTCGGTACCGTGCGCATTGATTACGCCGAAGTCGGTGCCCGCTACGACGATCCTGAACGCGCACTCGTCCGCCTGTACAGCCTGGAGACACTCCGCCTCACCGCGATCATCGCGCGCGAACTACCCGGCCTGCACCGCGAATTGCAACGGTTGCGCAACCATCTCGACACGCCCATGCCGCCAGACTGGCAAGTCTTCGAAACCGCATTGGCTGCACCGGACACCACATCGGCCGACAGCCTCGCCTTGCTGGACGCAGCGTACGCGACGGCGGATTGTCCCGCGTGGAGCGATCAGGGCTGTCTGCGACCGGATGCGATTGCGATGGCGCGCGCCGCCCGCCTCGATAGAGAGAAGGCTCGACTGCGCGTCAAACTCGCGGAGATGCTTGAGGAACACACAGCGAAGCCGAATGCCGATCGGCCCGCGTCTGACACAGCGCCGGAATTGCATGCCGAAGCGCGCGACGAAAACGGAAAGCTCGATTTTGAAATCACGCTGGATGGTGCACCTCTGGCACCGCCCAACGACGTTAAGCAGCTGCTGACCTCGGTCTATCTCGACTTTGGCGAAATCCCGCCTGAATACCTCACCCCAGCCGGCGATGGCGAATACGACCCCAATCTGGTGTTCGACCAGCCCGAGGACACCGACTCGGTCTGGCAAGGCACCTACCACGAGAAAGGCGCTGAACTGTATCCCGAGTGGGATCACGGCCGCCAGCATTACCGCAAGAACTGGTGCGTGATGCGGGAAAAACCCGTCACTCCGGTCTACGACAACTTTTATCGCGACACCCTCGGCAAGCATGCCAGCGTGGTCAGACATCTGCGCAAAAAATTTGAAGCGCTACGTGATGAAAACCGCCTCGAAAAACGGCAAAGCCAGGGCGACGAAATCGACCTCGATGCCTTGATCGAGGCCTTGGCCGACGCTCGCGACGGCAGCGAGATGAGTGACCGGCTGTACATGCGCACTCACCGCACCGAACGCAACATCGCCGTGGTCTTTCTGGTCGACATGAGCGGCTCGACCAAAGGCTGGATCAACGAGGCCGAACGCGAGTCGCTGATTCTGCTGTGTGAAGCACTGGAATTGCTGGGCGACCGCTATGCGATTTATGGCTTTTCGGGAACCACGCGCAAACGCTGCGAACTGTTTCGCATCAAAACCTTCGACGATCGCTACGACGACGAGGTGAAAGCACGTATCTCGGGCATCCGGCCGCAGGAATACACCCGCATGGGCTTTGCCTTGCGCCACATGACCAAGCTGCTGAACCAGATTGAAGCCAAGACCCGTGTGCTGGTCACCTTGTCAGACGGGCGGCCGGATGACTATTTCGATGTTTATCGCGGTGTGTACGGCGTCGAGGACACACGCATGGCGCTGATGGAGGCCAGCCGCACCGGCATTCACCCTTTTTGCATCACGCTCGACCGCGAAGCACGCGACTACCTCCCGCACATGTACGGCGCGGCGCGTTACATCATCCTGGATGACGTGAGACAATTGCCGGTGAAAGTCACCGACATTTACCGACGTATCACAACATGAGTTCAGACGAAATAAAAGTAGGGTATTTTTACAGCAACGGTGCCTATGGCCGCACCTGGGGGGTGCGCCAGTTGGCCGAAATCGGCTCAGATGCCGAAACCGGCGAACCGGTTGTTCACTTCAAAGGGATTGCCGGCACCTGCCGCCGCAAGAAAGGCCATTGCAGCCCGGTGGAATTCGCCCGCTGGGCCAAATACCAGGTTGCGCTGCAGGAAAACGACTGGAAACGCGTGGGCGGCGAAGAACTGACGCCAGTAGAATCTCAGGAAGCCTGATCGGCGGCGGGCACGTCCACCGTGGGATCGTCCTCTAGCACCACCGCATCCTGCGTGACCAGGTAATCCATGATCGCGTAGGTTAAAGCACTGCATCCGGTTCCATCCAACGCAGAGATTGCGAACACCGGGCCATGCCAGTCGTAGTCTTTCACAAACTGATCGACCACAGCCTTGCGCTCAGCCTCGTCCACCATATCGATCTTGTTCAGCACCAGCCAGCGCGTTTTGTCGAACAGCGCCTGATCGTACTTGCGCAACTCCTCAACGATGGCACGCGCTTCGTAAACGGGATCACCCTCTTCCCAGCGCGGCGAAATATCGACCAGATGCAACAACACCCGCGTGCGTTGCAGGTGACGCAAAAACTGGTGGCCCAGTCCCGCACCTTCTGCCGCACCCTCGATCAGCCCGGGAATATCGGCAATAACAAAACTGCGTTCGCTGTCTACGCGCACCACACCCAGATTGGGCGCCAGCGTGGTGAACGGATAATCGGCCACTTTCGGGCGTGCAGCAGATACAGCGCGAATGAACGTTGACTTGCCCGCGTTCGGCATGCCTAGCAGGCCCACATCGGCCAGCACCTTCAATTCCAGCGCCAGTTCCCATTCCTCGCCCGGCTCACCGAGCGTGTGCTGCCGCGGTGCGCGATTGGTGCTGGATTTGAAATGCTGATTACCCAAGCCACCCTTACCCCCCTTGGCCAGACAAATTTTCTGACCATCTGCGGCAAGATCGGCCACCACTTCGCCGCTGTTGATGTCGGTGAATACGGTTCCCACCGGCACGCGCACAATCAGGTCCTCGCCGCCTTTGCCGTAGCATTGTGCGCCGCGCCCGTTTTCGCCTTTTTGTGCCTTGAAAATTCGCTTGAAGCGAAACTCGATCAGAGTGTTGATGTTGCGGTCAGCCACGACAATCACACTGCCGCCGCGACCCCCATCACCGCCGTCAGGCCCGCCCTTGGGAATGAACTTTTCCCGGCGAAACGATGCACTGCCGTCGCCGCCGTTGCCGGCCAGCACCTCAATTTTCGCTTCGTCGATAAATTTCATTTTCGGGTTCTCCCACAAACAAAAAAGCCCCATCCGGCGGACAGGGCTTTTTGGCTGACTGCGTCAGTCTTAGTTCAAATCAGCTTAAGCCGCAACTGACTCGATCGCGAGTGGCACGACACGAACCATTCTACGACGGGCAGCGCCCTTGACTTCAAATTTGACTGTGCCGTCAGCTTTGGCAAACAAGGTGTGATCCTTGCCGATACCAACGTTGTCGCCGGGATGAAACTGGGTACCGCGCTGGCGCACGATGATGTTGCCAGCTATAACCAGTTCGCCGCCATAACACTTGACGCCCAGACGTTTCGATTCCGAGTCGCGGCCGTTACGTGAACTACCGCCTGCTTTCTTGTGTGCCATGTTTCGTGCTCCTTATGCCGTGATGCCGCCGATTTGCACTTCGGTGAAGTGCTGACGATGGCCCTGGCTCTTGCGATAATGCTTACGACGGCGCATTTTAAAGATTTTGATCTTGTCGCCGCGCGCCTGGTTCAGCACAGTGGCTGTAACCGTGGCACCACGCAACATGGGCGCACCCATTTTGATGTCGGCACCATCGCCTACCATCAGCACCTGATCAAAGGTGATCTCGCTGCCGATGTCGGCTTCGAGCTTTTCAATTTTAAGTTTATCGCCGGCGCTCACGCGGTATTGCTTGCCGCCGGTTTTGATGACTGCGTACATTGGGGATCTCCAACCAATTTCGAACCCAGGAAAGCGCAAGATTTTAGCTGTGAACACCCAATGAGTCAAACTATTTAAAGCGTCCATTACGGATAATCCCAGACAAGCGATGAAAAACCCCGGCCAGACTGCTAACATTGTAGGCTTTACCTAATAAGTAGCCGCCTACCGTGTCTCTGGAGAGCCTGCAATCCTTCCTGACTGACGACATGCATGCCGTCGACCAAGTCATCCGCGAAAGCCTGTATTCCGATGTGGTGTTGATTCGCCAGGTCTCCGAGTACATCATCAATAGCGGTGGCAAACGCCTGCGCCCTGCATTGGTGCTACTGGCAGCCGGCTGTTTTAAATACCAGGGCCGTGCTCACCACGAGCTCGCTGCCGTCGTTGAGTTCATTCACACCGCCACCCTGCTTCACGACGATGTGGTCGACGAGTCCGAACTGCGGCGCGGCCGCGAAACTGCCAATGCCCTGTTTGGCAATGCCACCAGCGTACTGGTGGGTGACTTTCTATACTCACGCGCATTCCAGATGATGGTCACCGTCGATAATGTGGAAGTCATGCGCATCCTGTCCGATGCCACCAACACCATTGCCGAAGGTGAAGTGCTGCAACTGCTCAATTGCCACGACCCCGACATCGACGAAGAAAATTACATGCGCGTCATCCGTTACAAGACCGCCAAGCTGTTTGAAGCTGCAGGGCGGCTGGGCGCGGTCATCGGTGGCGGCACGGAAGAAGAGAAAGACGCACTGGCCCGCTATGGCATGCATCTCGGCACCGCATTTCAGCTGGTCGACGATGTGCTCGACTACTCCGGCGACTTCCTCAAGACGGGCAAGAACATCGGCGACGACCTTGCCGAAGGCAAACCCACCCTGCCGCTGCTCTATGCGATGAAGCATGGAACAGCCGAGCAGGCCGCCAGCATTCGCAAGGCGATCAAGCATGGCGGACTGACCGAATTCCAGAGCGTACTCGCCGCAATCAAGGATACGCGCGCCCTGCAATACACGCGCGAAGCCGCAAAACGCGAAGCCGAAACCGCCAATGCAGCTATTTCTTGCCTGCCTGATTCAAATTCCAAATCAGCTTTGCTACAATTAGCGGCTTTCGCGGTTGACCGTAGTTTTTAACAACCGCACAGTTTTCACTCCCGTTAGTTCTTCAAACAGAGTTTCAGCACATCACTGATCTCGCATCTGCCTCGGGGCGTAGCTCAGCCTGGTAGAGTACTGCGTTCGGGACGCAGGAGTCGGAGGTTCGAATCCTCTCGCCCCGACCATCATTCCGATTCTGGTTCAATCGCTTGCACGACCCAGGACAGATTCTTTTGTGGCGTGCATACACGAGCCACCCCCCTCCCGAACCAAATTGACACACAAACTGTACGGACTTACGTCGCACCGATGCGGCTAGAATGTCGCTTTTAACGCAGGAGTTCCACATGTCTGAACCCGTTGTCTTTGATAGAAACCCCGCCGAACTTGAACTCGAACCGGGTGAATACTGGTGGTGTTCATGTGGCCGATCGATGACGCAGCCGTTTTGTGACGGCTCGCACGAAGGCACCGATATGGAACCCGTATCGTTTGTGGTCGAAGAGAAAACCACTGTTTGGCTGTGCAACTGCAAGCACACCCAAACCAAACCCTTCTGTGACGGTTCGCACAACGACCTGCCCGACGATATTTTCTAATCTCACTTTTTCACCCATAACAAGAAGGCAAATATGCCCATCGAACTGACAGCACTTTGGTCTGATCTGCTGCTGCCGTTTGCCTGGGGCGGACTGGTCGGCCTGGTGTTTTCGCTGGTGGGTGCGGCGGGAGGGATTCTGGCCTCATTTGGGTTGATTTCCGTGATGGGACTCACCGACGCCAATCAGGTTAAACCCATGGCCCAGGTACTCACCCTGGCCACCCCACTGATCGCGGTACCCCATTACCTGCGGCAGTGCCGCGTAGTGCTCCGGCTGGGATTCATCCTGGCAACAGGTGGCTTGCTGGGTGCGTTGGTGGGCAGCCGTTTATCCATGCATTACCTGGCCGACCTCGCCGAATTCAAACCTGCGTTCGCGATTCTGGTGCTGATCATCGCTGCGCAACTTGCTTGGTCGCTGCGCCGGTCCGACCAATCAACAGGCCCTTCCGCCCGTGCATCCGCCGCCTTCGAAGGTCTGGTGCTTCAAGGCGAGCCGACTTGTTCAGTGGGCGTGCTGCACCGACCCTGGTCGT
>JAAFGW010000058.1 GCA_010365175.1 Sulfuriferula multivorans
ACGAACAGGGCAAGGTCGGTTTCACGCGTTTGCTTCATCATGAACGCACGCAGAGGAACGGCACCCTTGTCCAGCGCTTCCTGCATCTGGATGCGGTTTTCCGACAAGGGCTGATAAGCCTCGACGTAGATTTTGTCGAAGGTCGGCCCCATCACGAATAAAGTCAGAAACAGTGCCAGACCGATCAGCACCTGATTGGGAGGCGATGATTGGGTACCCAGTGCGGACCGGAGCAGAGACAGCACGATGATGATGCGGGTGAAGCTGGTCATCATCAGCATCGCAGCAGGCAGGAACGACAGCGAAGTGAGCAGCAGCAGGGTTTGCAGGCTCAGTGTGTAGGCCTGGCCTCCCCCAGCAGCAGGGGTGCTGGTGAACACAGGCAGCCCGGCACTCTGGGCCAATGCCAATGATGGCATGACCAATGCAAGCATGATGAAAAGGATTTTCAACATTTTTTGTACGGTGTTATCAGCCACGACGCTTCTCGATCAGTTGCTGCAATTTAGATGCAAAATTGCCAGCAAGGGCTGATGTAGGCTGAGTCGGAATTTCCCCTTTGGGCAGGGTCATCAAAGCGTTGACACTGCCGGGTGCTACGCCCACTACCAGCCAGGACTCACCTACTTCTACCACTACTACGCGCTCACGCGTGCCGACAGAGGTACTGCTGACTACGCGTAGCAGGCTGGATCCACCCACCTGGGTCACGCCCAGTCGCTTGGCTAGCCATGCCGCGCCAGCGATTAATAACAGCACGGCGACCAGGCCGATAAACACTTGAAGCAGACTGCCCGCGGTGGAAACGGCGGGCGCCATTTCGGTTGTGTCAGCCGCGTACGCCAGCCCGGACAGGCAAAGCGTTGAGCATGCAAGGATCAATGAACGCATCATTTGTTGAGTTTCTTGATGCGTTCAGCAGGCGTGATGATATCGGTCAGGCGCACACCAAACTTGTCGTTCACCACCACCACTTCGCCTTGTGCTATCAAGCATCCGTTGACCAGGACATCCATGGGTTCGCCCGCCATGCCATCAAGTTCAACAACCGAGCCTTGCGCAAGTTGAAGCAGATTCTTGATCGCAATCTTGGTGCGCCCGAGTTCCACGGTCAGGAGCACCGGGATATCCAGAATGAAATCAATATCTGAAGCCATTCCGCCCCCGGCTGGGGAGCCGGATAATTCCTTGAAAATTTCCGGGGCAGGCTTTGCTTGCTCGGCAGGCTGGGTTTGTTCGGCCATGGCAGCGGCCCAGTCGTCTTCTTCTATGGCCTGGGTGATGTCTTCAGACATGTTGTTCTCCTGTTTTCGAATCGGCTGAGGCGCTCGACAATAGTTTTTCGACGCGCAAGGTGTATTGGCCGTTGAATTTTCCGTAAGCGCATTCCATGACGGGTATGCCGTCCACTTTGGCTTCTACGGTTTGGGGTATTTCCAGGGGGATGACGTCGCCCACTTTCATGTTGACGATATCTCTAAGGTTGATTTTGGCCGTTCCAAGGTCAGCAATTAATTCGACTTCAGCCAATTGGATCTGCTGACGCATCAAACGTGCCCAACGCTTGTCCACTTCCAGGTTCTCTGCTTGCAGACTGCTGGTCAACAAATCCTTGATCGGTTCAATCATCGAATAAGGGATACAGAAATGGATTTCGCCACTGACTTGGCCAAGTTCGATCGAAAAGGTAATCGCCACCACCACTTCATTGGGCGTGGCGATATTGGCGAACTGGGTATTCATTTCAGAGCGGATAAATTCGAATTCAATGGGATAAATCGGCTCCCATGATTTTGAATAGGCGTCGAACACAATCTTCAAAACGCGCTGAATGATGCGATGCTCGGTTTGCGTAAAGTCCCGGCCTTCAACGCGCGTGTGAAAACGCCCGTCTCCGCCAAACAGATTGTCGACCATGAGAAATACCAGGTCGGGATTGAACACCATGAGTGCCGTGCCGCGCAGGGGTTTGAAATGGACCAGGTTTAAATTGGTGGGCACCACCAGGTTGCGGATAAATTCGCTGTACTTTGAGACTTTGACCGGACCGACCGAGATTTCAACCCCGCGTCGCAGAAAGTTGTACAGGCCAATCCGGAGTTGTCGTGCAAAACGTTCGTTGATGATTTCGAGCGTGGGCATTCTGCCCCGCACGATACGTTCCTGCGTGGCCAGATTGTAAGAACGTGCGCTCTTTGGATCTACTATCTCGTCAGGAGCATCGTCAGCCTCACCCGTGACGCCTTTAAGCAGCGCATCAACTTCATCCTGAGAGAGAAAATTGTCGGCCATATACTTTTACTGAATCACAAATGTAGTGAACAGAACATCATCAACTTTTTGCGGTTTGCCTTTGGGATAAAACGGCTGTGTTACCTGAGCCATGATTTCCTTTGCAAGCGTTTTCTTGTTTTCGGTGGTTGCCAGATCCTCGGCATTTTTGCTGGATAACAGGGCGAGCAATCGGCTGCGGACGCGCGGCATATGCAGTTTGATTTCTTCTATTTGAGCCGGGTCGGACACTTGAAGCGTGATGTCTGTCTGTAAATAATTCACGCCGCCTTGCAAATTGACGGTAAAAGTCTCGAGAGGCATGAAAACGGGCGGTTTAGGGGGTTCAACCTTGGCCTCACCGGGTGCGTGTTTGGCCTGGGTCATAAACCAGGCGCCGCCCCCTCCACCGGCGAGCAGAACCACCACACCAATGATGATGAACAGCTTTTTCTTTGATTTTTTGGGTGGCGCTTCATCTACAGCCGGTGTTTCTTCAGACATTGAGTTAATCCTCTAGCAAATATTGGGTGCTCTGATGAATGTCATTATTGAAACAAATGTGTGTCCTCGATACGGCGAAAAGAGGCCGAAAACAGGCGTAATTCCTTAAATTCGGGGGACCGCTCAGGCGAAGGTGTCGACCAGGCCACGCCCTGATTGAAGGGTTGAGGGCTGATTCAGGTTTAATTCGCCCATCGATGTCCCATCCTGATTAGGAAAGGGGAGAGCAGTCCGCTGAGAACGCTGGTCTGGTGCATTTTGCTGAGGCGTGTCGGCGCTGACCGTTGCCTGTCCCAGCTGAATACCGGCTTCCCCCATCATTTCCCGTAGTCGGGGGAAAGCGGCTTCCAGCGCTTGGCGAACCTCAGGCTGGGCCGAGAAAAAACTGGCAGTGGCTTGCTCGTTTGAAATGTTCAGCACAATTTGCATTGGACCCATGTTGGGCGGATTGAGGGTGAGCGTGGCGGTTTGCTGCGCACCCGCAGCCATCCACACAATTTTTTCGCCGAGTGCCTGCCCCCAGGCTGCGGCGCCTATGGACGGAGAAAGATGGTTGGCTGACGCGCCGCTGACTGCGGTGGGGCCCTCAACAGACACCTGCGGTGTTGCACGCATGATGGTGTTATTCAACAAGTCATGAGGTTGCTCGCCTGTTTTCATGGATTCTGCTTGCCGGGCTGCGGACAGTTGCCCGGCAAAGGCCACTTCAGCAGCCTTTGCCGACAGCGCGACGCCAGGCTTGTTCGCACCAGTTGTTTTAGGATCGAGTGGATCAGCTTTAAGGCCTTTGGAAGGCAGGCCTTTTTTGGCATCGCGCCCAGTCTGAACGTCTACCTTCAAGGCGGTGGGGCGATCGGATTCCGCATCCGCCATTTCTGTCGGCACCGATTTGGACAGGCCCGGGTTGAGTGCCAATGTCAGAAAGATTTCAGCTGATATGGGTAAGGCTGGGCTTTGTACTAAATCTGCGACAGCTACAACTTGGGGCGCTTCTGCTTTGAGTGCTTCGGTGGTTTTGACTACGTCGGTGGTTTTGACTACCTCGGTTGTTTTGGCTTCTGCGGGATCCGACTTGGGTGCGGCATCCTGGGCGCTTGCGTCCTGCTTGTCGCTGCCGCGACGGTTCTGCGCGATTTCGCTGGACAAAACCTGGCTAAACGGCATGTCCGCACTGGATTCCTGTGGTTTCCCTGCCGCAGATTGTGCCTGAACCGGTTTGGACGAATTGATGTTTGAGAGAGACGCGTTCATGGGTTTCACCTGTTTCAGGAGAGGGTAGGCTTGTTAAGCGTGCGCCGAGCGGCATATTCGTCATTCTGTTTCTGGTCACGCCACAGTTCGAGGCGTGCTGTTTCCTTATCAGCCCGCGCCGCCAGGGTGACAAACGACATCTTTTTTTGTTCGCAAACAAGCCAGGCTGCACGTGCCTGAAGGGTGCGGTCTTTTGCGTCACTGAGTACTTTTTGCTGACCGACGATGGCCTGGTCAAGTTTGTGCATGAATTCCTGGAAATTATTGAAATGCGTGGTGCTGATGCCTGCAGCCAGATTCGATTGGCAGCGCAGCGCATAGTCATCACGATATTGCAGCAACAGGTTCAGCTTTTGTTCCGCATCCTCGCTGAGTCGTAACGTTAAACCCAGGCGCTTTGCAGATTCGTCAGACGCTTTGCTAGCCAGGTCGATCAGGGTATGGAGCGCGGAGGGGGATGCCATTCAGTGTGCCTTCTCGTGAGTGAGACTTAATGGAACAAGGATGCGAGTTCGTCCAGACTTTCCTGGATGAGAGAGCGTTCTTGAATGCCTTGTTGCAGGAAAGCATCGATGCCTTCCTGCAGTTTGATGGCCTCGTCCAGCAGCGGATCTGTGCCAGCCGCATAGGCGCCAACGTTGATCAGATCGCGGCTGCGTTCATAGCGCGAATACAGTTTCTTGAGTCGGCGCGCGAGTTGCTGTTGCTCGGGCGTGGTGATGCTGTGCATGGCGCGACTGATGGATTGCTCAATATTGATCGCGGGATAGTGACCGCTTTCGGCCAGCGATCGATCCAGCACGATGTGGCCATCCAGAATGGCGCGGGCTGAGTCTGCAATCGGATCCTGCTGGTCGTCTCCCTCGGTGAGTACCGTGTAGAACGCAGTAATGGAACCGCCCCCCGGCTTGCCGTTTCCAGCCCGCTCAACCAGTGCCGGCAACTTGGCGAATACCGAAGGGGGATAGCCTTTGGTTGCGGGGGGTTCGCCAATCGCCAGCGCAATTTCGCGTTGCGCCATGGCATAGCGGGTGAGCGAATCCATGATCAGCAACACATGCTTGCCCTGGTCGCGAAAGTGCTCGGCGATGGTGGAGGCGTAGGCCGCGCCTTGCAGCCGCACCAGCGGTGGAGTGTCTGCCGGAGCCGCTACGACAACTGCGCGTGCCAGGCCTTCTTCACCGAGAATCTGCTCGATGAATTCCTTCACTTCACGGCCGCGTTCGCCGATCAGGCCAACCACAATGACGTCCGCAGTTGTGTAGCGCGCCATCATGCCCAGCAATACGCTCTTGCCCACGCCGGATCCGGCGAACAGCCCCATGCGTTGGCCGCGGCCCACCGTCAACATGCTGTTGATTGCACGCACGCCGACATCAAGTATGTCGGTGATGGGCGCACGGGACAGCGGATTGGCCGGACGAGTGCTCAGCGGTGCAGTGGCATTCGATTGCACTGGGCCGAGGCTATCAAGCGGCCGACCGCTGCTGTCGAGCACGCGGCCCAGCAGACCATCGCCGACCGGCAGATGGCGGCTGCGGTCACTCGGCCGGCGGCGGGGATGGTTGACCTGACCCAGGCCGGGCAAGGTGGGGATAACTTCAACCGGAAATACGCGCGCACCGGGAACAATGCCCTCGATATCGCTTTGCGGCATCAGAAACAGACGGTCGCCGGAAAATCCAACCACCTCAGCTTCCAGTTGTGATCCGTTTGGCAAGGGCACCGTGCATGCGCTGCCTACCGCCAATTTCAGCCCAACCGCCTCCATCACCAATCCAGCCACGCGGGTAACGCGGCCTGATACCAGCATCGGTTCTGCAATCGCCAGCAATTCGCCGCAGTCCTGCAGATAGGCTTTCCAGCGTGTGCTGTGGGTTGGTACATTCATGACGCAACCAGCCAGGAAGAGTCTTTGCCCAACGCGGTTGTCAAGCGCTGCCAGCGGGTGGACAGGGAGGCATCAATTTGATTGTGGGCAGTGTCCACCCGACAGCTTCCGGGTTCGAGCTGTGTATCGCTGGCGATTTGCCAGCCTGTTTTAGTGAGCTCATCACCAATTTTGTCCTGGACCAACACCATGTCGCTGGGGTTCAAATACAGCATGGCAGGTTGATGCAGCGCTGGCAGATAGCGAACAGCTTCCCTGACGATAGGGATGACAAGTTCGGGATTGATCGTCAGCGAGGTTTTAAGCAGTGCACGGGCAAAGTCGAGGGATAAGTCCAGAATTTGCTCAGAGATGGATTCATCCGCTTTTCCGACCTCGGTCGAAAAGGTGTCAGCAAGATCGCGCAGCCTGTCGGTTTCGCGAGCGGCTGCTTCGCGGCCTTCGGCCAGGCCTTTCTCATGTCCTTCCGCATGGCCGGCGTCATAACCTTCCTGCCGTGCTTGCTCTTCGATTGCGGCAATTCTTTCGATGGTGGGCAGAGTGATCCCGGCTGCACTTGAATTTGTGACGGAACTCGAGTTTGTATCGAAGTTCGTCAACTCCCAGGGCTGGCAGCCAGACTGATCTTCCTTGAGGATGACACAGCTAGACATAAGCTTCTTCCCCTTTGGCGCCCAATGAGATCTGGCCTTCTTCTGCCAGGCGGCGGATAACGTTCAGGATTTCGCGCTGTTGCGATTCCACCTCGGAAAGCCTCACTGGGCCTTTGGATTCAAGATCCTCACGCATCATTTCGGCGGCGCGTTGCGACATGTTCTTGAAGATTTTCTCGCGCATCTCTTCCGATGCGCCTTTGAGTGCAATGATGAGTGAATCGGATTGCACTTCGCGCAGCAGCAACTGGATTCCACGGTCTTCAATTTCCATGATGTTGTCGAATACGAACATCTGGTCCATGATTTTCTGCGCCATGTCGGGGTCATAGCCCTTGAAGTGTTCCATCGCCGAAGACTCGTTTTCACCACTCATGAAGTTGAGAATGTCGGCCGCTGCACGGATACCACCCATAGGCTGTTTCTTCATGACGTCGTTGCCTGACAATAGTTTTGTCAGCACATCGTTCAACTCACGCAGCGCAGTCGGTTGCACCCCACTCAGCGTGGCAATACGCAACAAGACGTCATTGCGCAGCCGTTCTGTAAAGCAGGTCAGTACTTCACAGGCCTGGTCACGTTCAAGGTGAACCAGGATAGTGGAGATGGTTTGTGGGTGTTCGTTATGGATCAGATCCGCCACGGATTCGGCATCCATCCATTTAAGGCTTTCGATACCACTGGCGTCGCCGCCACCCCCCAGAATTCGGCTTAACAGGGAAGAAGCCTTGTCGTCACCCAGCGCCTTGGTGAGCACGCTGCGAATATAGTCATCTGAATCCAGGCCGAGTTTGGAGCTTTGGCCGGCAACATGGGTGAAGTCCTTCAACACATTTTCCACGTCTTCCTGTTGTATGGATTTCATGGCGGTCATGGCTTCACCCAGCTTTTGAACTTCACGCGGGCCGAGAAACTTCATCACTTCGGAGGCACCTTCCTCCCCCAGCGCCAGCATCAGGATTGCGCCCTTGGTCACGCCGCTATGGTCACTCATTGCTGCTTACCCAGGTTTTAACAATATTGGCGACTACGCGAGGGTCTTCGGTAGCCAATTTTTGTGCGCGCGACAGATTTTCCTGGTAGGTGTTGTTGGAATTGGGTAATGCCATCAACTCGCCATTAGCAGAGAACTGCGGTTCCATGGAAGATGCCAGGGAAGGCGCTGGCAGCGCAGGCGCCTCTGTGAGTTTCTTGACCATGGGTTTAAGCAGGCGCAAATACAGGATGAGCAGACCAAGTGCCACCAACAAATACTTGCCTATGTCTTTAGCCAGCTGGATGTTGTTGGGCTGTTTCCACAATGGCATCTCGGGAATCACTTCCTGCTCCGTGGTGGCGAAGGGTGTGTTGACCACTTTGACCGAGTCTCCGCGTTCCTCGTTATATCCCATGGCTTCTTTAACCAGATTGGTGATCTGGGTGATTTCAGCTTCGCTCAACGGCTTCATCGTCACCTTGCCGGCCTTGTCGGTTGTTTTCTTGAAGTTGACCACTACGGCAACCGACAGACGCTTCAGTCCGCCACCGCCCTGCTGGACGTATTGGATAGTTTTGTCGACTTCGTAGTTAACCGTCGCATCCTTGCGGGTGTTTGCACTTGCGTTTGCATTGGCGGCGGGCACAGTGCCTTTGCCTTGTGCAACGATAGGTGCGGTCGCGGGTGCGGGCGGCTGGTTGGATAGTGCACCAGGAACCCCTCCGGCATTGGCGCCACCATTCAGTGATTCGCTGGTTTGCTGGCTACGAATAACCATGGCTTCGGGTGTTTGGTTCGGCTTGTAGGATTCAACCGCCTGCTCAGTTCGTGAGAAGTCAACATCGGCAGTGGCTTCTGCTCGAACATTGGTGGGACCCACAATGGGAGAGATGATGGACTCGATGCGTCTGATAACGTTTTGTTGGAGATCCTGTACATATTTGATTTGGCTGGGGTCCATGCCGCTGAGACTGGCAGGCTTTCCGGAGTCGGACAGCAGGGTGCCGTTCTGGTCGACGATGGTGACATTTTTGGTGGGCAGATCGGGCACGCTGCTGGCGACCAGATGCACGATGGCGCTGACTTGCTGGGTATCCAGCGTGCGGCCAGGGTGCAAGTTAAGGAGCACAGAGGCAGTGGGGGCCTTCTGCTCGGACACAAAGACGGAATCCTTGGGCATGGCCAGATGCACGCGCGCAGCCTGCACTGACGAAACGGATTCAATCGAGCGAGCCAGTTCACCTTCCATGGCGCGCTGGAAATTGACCCGCTCGATGAACTGGGACGCCCCCAGTTTCTGGTTTTCCATCAGCTCGAATCCAACATTACCGCCTTTGGGCAAGCCTTGCGAAGCCAGCTTCAGGCGAGCATCGTGAACCCGGTCGGCCGGGACCAGTACCGCGCCGCCGCCTTCGGCATATTTGTAGGGGATGTTCATCTTTTCGAGCTCGGCGACAATTGCGCCGCCGTCCCGGTCGCTGAAATTCGAGAACAAGACTCGATACTCAGGTTGTTGTCCCCACATCCAGACCGCGCCCATGAGGGCGACAATTGCCGCCACGCCCAGCATCAGCATGATTTTTCGTCCGCCTGCCGACTGGGTAAAGCCCATGAAGTTGGCTGGAACGACCATTTGACCTGCTACCGCCATAATTTTTCTCCCATCATTGTGGCGTCATGGGCTGCCTTGTTCCTATTTGCTGGTTTCACGTTATTGCCCCCATGAGAATGTCGCTATGAGATCGAATTATCGGCATGGCGCCAGTTTTCAATCGGGGGAATAACAGCCCGTTTCCGCCTTTTATCGACCTTATGGCTTGCACGGAGGCTGATAAGGTGAGCACGTGGAAAACCGCCTGATTGGGCGGCCAGACAAGCAAAGGAGTTCACGATGAGCATAGGAGCGATCGATACCGGCAGGATCGAAGCGATGGTGGCGCAATTGAAAGCGTCGGCCGCACGCGCGAACCCTGCCAATGAAAATCCCTTACAAGCCAAGCAGGCTACGGGCGCGGTTGACTTTCAGTCGGCGCTCAAGTCCTCGCTCGACCAGGTCAACAATATGCAACAGACTGCCCAGCTAACCGCCCAGCGCTTCGAAATGGGCGACACCACGGTCAGTCTCTCTGATGCAATGATTTCATTGCAAAAATCCAGTATCGCGCTTCAACAGACCGTGCAAGTACGGAACAAGCTCGTGTCTGCGTATCAGGAAATAATGAGCATGGGTGTCTAAAGCCTGTCGATGGTTATCATGACAGGCTCCGATTGCTTATCAAGCAATAGACGCTTTATTCAACCTTGAGTGCTTTGCGTAGTGCATTTGCCAAGTCTTCTGCCACAAATTTCGCCACGTAAGCATCTGCCCCCACCTTTTTGACATGCGCCTCGTTGGCCGAACCGGTCAGCGATGAGTGGATGACCACAGGAATAGCACTGAAGCGTGGATCCTGCTTGATGTTACGCGTCAGGGTGAAACCATCCATTTCGGGCATTTCAAGATCGGTCAGGACCAAGGCGATCTTGTCATGTATGGTCCTTCCCTCGGCTTCTTCCTTGTCAGAGATGGCTTGCAGTTGATCCCAAGCTTCCTTGCCAGTCTTGCATATGATGTAGGGCAGCCCCATCGCTGTCAGGCCATCTTCGATCATGGTTCGAGCAACCAGGGAGTCGTCCGCCGCCAGGATGACAGTGCCAGCCTTGAGTGGAACCTTTGGGCCGATCCGTTCCGGGTCAATTTCCAGTTCGTTTGACGGCATCACCTGACGCAGGATGGTTTCCACGTCGAGCACCTGAGCCAGAAGGTCGTTGCCATCATTTTTGAGCCGGGCGATGCTGGTAACCATGCCGCTGGAGGCATTGCCTTCGGCTGACAGCACCTGGCCCCAGTCGAGGCGCACGATGTCCTCAACCGATTCAACGGCAAACGCCTGTGTGCTGCGCGCATATTCTGTAATCAACAGAATATTCAAGCCGCTTTTTGGATTGCAACCCACCACGGCAGACAAATTGATAACTGGCAGGATCTGCCCGCGTAAATCAACTACGCCCATCATGTTGGGAGGCGATCCTGCCACAGCGGTTATTGTGGGCATCGGGATGATTTCCCTCACCTTGAAAACGTTGATGCCGAATAGTTCGGTTCGGTCGAGCAGCGCATCGTGGCCCAGGCGAAACAGCAACAACTCCAGTTTGTTGGAACTGGTTAAGTTGGTACGTTCGTCAATGTCCTGTTGGATCGTTTGCATGGTGGGTGTCTCCGTGATGCATTTCTAGGTGGAGTGTCGATGCGCTTTAAAGACTGTCGCGTCGTACACGTTCAATATTCATGACAAAGCGTTGGAGCGTGGCTGCCATGTCGTTCGGTAGATCAATAAACTTACAGCCCAGGCGAGTCTGAAAAGCACCGTTGAGCAGACGAATTTGTGCCGAGTTGCGAACTTCAAGTGACGTGATGATCACGTCTGTGTCGGGCAACAGCAGGCGGCAAGCCGGCAGGATTTTTCCAGACTCTGTCCCAAGACGGCCACCGGATTCAGCAATAGCGATACCGCCACAACCGATATCCACGATATGAGCGCTGATTGGATCGATATCGTCTGTCGATGTCGACGGCACGATGCATTTGATAGGCCGGGCAATCGGCAGCGGCACTCTGAAGTGTTCGCGGCGCTGCAGGCGGACGATTGACTTGGGTATGGCAATTCGTAGCGCCGGCATTTTCTCGTGTTCGCACATGGTCACCGGACCCGTCGAAAAGGTGATGGACACACCATCGAGCTGGGTAATGAATTCAGCGCCCTTGCCTGACATCAATTCGCGATTGAGTGCGTCACCCCGGGCGCTGTCCAGAATCAGGGTGTTATCTGTTTTATTCACAGCAATAATCGATGTGACAACGATTTGTCGACTGCCTGGAATATCCAGATTGACCAACAGATTGCGTTTCTGAATGGCATTCAGCAGAAACAGAATTTCAGTATTCGATTTCAGTGCAAAACGTGCTTCCACGTCGTCGCGATCCAGAGACATATTGTGGGCAGGTATGGATGAGTTAGGCATTTTTTAGGCGCTTAGGTTCGGCATGACTTGTTTGTTAGCTTCTTCAAGGTGGTAGAGCCAGGCCAGCAGTTCAGCCACAGCGAGGTAGAGTTGCGGCGGGATGTGACTGTCGAGGTCGATTTGCATCAGCAGCGCCAGCAGTTCACGCGATTCATGCACGTAGACGCCAGATGCCAGGGCTTTCTCAATAATCGTATCGGCCACAATGCCGCGCCCTTTAGCGACCACACGCGGCGCAGCATCGCCCCCGCGATAGGCGATGGCGGCGCACTCGCGAGGGGTAGGCCGGGGCTGTAAAGCCGCTGAAGCGGCAACATCCCCGCTCGCGACACGCTGTTTGTCATGCGCCGACATCGTGCTCCACCTTGAAGCTTTGAAGGATGCAGCCTGCTGCCGTCAGCTGCTCAATGAGTTGATGCTGATTGTGTTGTAGCAGGGGAGCGGTATCGGCTTGCTCTGGCACCATCCGGATGCTGAACGCCTGTTGCGCATCGAGCTTGATGAACACATTCAGGGTTCCGAGTTGTGGCAAAGTCAGTTTGAGATGGGATTCCCAGCCGTCTTTTTCCGCTTGCGCGAGCGCAGTGTTCGGGTCATCTTTTTGTGGGTCGACGCCTTGCTTGATCTGCCATTCCAGCGTGTGTCCCGGCCACAACTCGCCGCGCCAGGCCAATTGGGGCGACTCCAATACCTGCAGTTGTTGTGTCA
>JAAFGW010000059.1 GCA_010365175.1 Sulfuriferula multivorans
AATGATGAAGCGCAGCGGCCAGGTTGACACCGTGGGTGAAGACCAGATTTTCAGCCATAAAGGCGATGCCATTAAAGCGATTTACGCTCGAATGGACAATGAAATCTGTCGCACCTGCACCGCTCGCGTATTCCGCGAATGTCACACCGCCCTTCCCGATGGCACGCCACGAAGCGATTAATTAACGGATGCCTTTTGCGCCCGCCGCCATATCCAAGGTGGCGTCGGTGCATCATCCATCCAAAGGCCGCGTAGTGCACGGCGCGCTTCGTCCTGCGCAGCCAACGCTTCCGCATTGCGCTGATCGCGCGACGATGACCAGGCAAGGCCTAAACGCACCATCTCGGTATTGATCTGCAACGCGCCCATTTGAAGGTGCGCGATTCTGCGTCCATAGGCGTCAGTCGCCACCGTGTTGATTTCCACGGGCTGATTCAGCACCAGTGCCTTCAAGGCGCGCATTGCCATGTCGCCGTAGGCCTGGTCTTTCTCGGGCGCATCGATATCCGCCAGACGGATTTTCAGGAATGCGCGCGATTGGGCACCATAGTGGTCGGGTTTGAACAACACCGAATCGCCATCGATCACCACGATCACGACCCCGCGCAAGGTCTCCGCCAGCGTCGGCAGGGCAAACGCCCATACAGCGACCAACAAGCCCACCTGCAGCCCGCGTTTCACCCGGCCAACATTTCCGCCGCGTGTTGCCGTGTCGTCGTCGTAATTTTGAGCCCGCCCAGCATGCGCGCGATTTCTTCCACCCGGGTTTCTGCATCAAGGGTTTCGATGTTGGACGAAACAAAGCCGCCATTGGCCTGTTTGCTCACCCGCAAGTGTTGGGTGCCGCGTGCGGCCACCTGGGGTAAATGGGTGATGACCAGCACCTGCCGGGTTTCGCCCAGCTTCGCCAAGCGACGCCCAACCGCTTCGGCCACGCTGCCACCGATGCCCACATCGACTTCGTCGAATATCAGTGTCGGCACGCCCGCCACACCCGATAGCGCAGTCTGAATTGCCAGGCTGATGCGCGACAACTCGCCCCCCGATGCCACCTTGGCGAGCGGCCCCGGCGGCAGGCCCGGATGACTGACAACCAGAAAACTGACGTCTTCCATGCCGTGCGCACGCGGCTCGCTCACCGGCTGCAGTTGAATATCGAGTTGACCGCCTGCGAGCGCAAGTTCGTGCATCGTGTCAGTTACGTTTTTCGATAAAGCGGTAGCAGCCTTACCGCGTTGTGTGGTCAGTCGCGCTGCACCTTTTTTGTAGTGCTCCCAGGTGGCATCTTCTTTTGCCTGCAAGGCATCGAGGTCATCGCTGGCAACCAGTTCGGCCAGCCGAACCTGAAACTGTGCAAGCAGACCGGCCAGCGCATCGGGTTGTACCCGGTTCTTGCGTGCCAACAGATGCATGTCGCTGAGCAAACGGTCGAGTACAGTCAAACGTTCGGGGTCGAGATTCAAGTTGTCAGCGTAGCGGCGCAGCGCATGAACCGCTTCTGCAATGTTGGCACTGGCCGAATTCATCAACGTGCCAATCTCGGCCAGGCTGTCATCCACCGCCGTCATCGTGTCGAGTCGCGCACTCATTTCACCCATCTGACTGGACACCGCAGCATCGCCTTCGTCCAGCCCCTGAATCAGCGCCTGACTGCCTTCGATCAATGCGGTAACGTGGGCCAAACGAGCATGCTCAATTTGGATATCGTCCCAGCGTGGCAGGTCGTCGCCCAACGCGCGCATCTCTTCCACCGCCAGCGTCAGGCCTTCGCGTTCGATCTGCCGCGCCTGACCCTGCGACTCGCACGCCAGCCGTAGCTGCCTGGCGTGCTGCCAGGCATGCCAGGCCGCACTCACCACCAAAGCTTGCTGCTGTGCACCGGCATACGCATCAATGACTTCGCGCTGCGCCTGTGGACGCAACAAGGCGTGATGCGCATGCTGACCATGGATGTCGAGCAGAAACTCGGCAGCTTCCTTCAATTGCATCAGTGGGGCCGCACTGCCGTTGATGAATGCGCGTGAACGGCCGCTGGCTTCAATCACCCGGCGCAGAATCAGCGACCCGTCGTCAGTCGCGTAGCCTGCCTTATCGAGCCAGGCAACCATCTGAGGCAAGCCTTCAATTGCAAACTCGGCAGTAATTTCAGCACGTGAAGCATCCTTGCGCACCACGCCACCTTCGGCGCGATCACCCAGCGCCAGTGCCAGCGCGTCAATCAAAATGGATTTTCCGGCCCCGGTTTCACCGGTGAGCACAGTCAGGCCCGGAGCGAAATCGAGTTCAACCGATTCGACCAGAAGATAATTGCGGATAGAAAGATGCGACAGCATGAACCGGCTGTGCGTTAAAGCTGTTTGCCCCAGTGCAGCTTTTGCCGCAGGGTATCGTAGTAACTGTAGGAATGGGGATGAAGCAGCGTGACTGTACGGCTGGCACGGGTGATCCACACATGATCGCCGCTGATCAGGTCGAAATGATGCTGGCCATCGAAGTGAACCCGAGCATCATCAGCGTAAGTCAGGTGCAGCTCGATGCGCGAATGGCTGCTGACCACAATCGGTCGCGCTGACAAGGTGTGCGGGCAGATCGGCACCAACGTCACCGCTTCCAGTGTCGGATGCACGATGGGGCCGCCGGCTGACAAGGCATACGCCGTAGTCCCGGTTGGCGTGGTGACCACCAGACCATCGGCCCGCTGGCTGTATACAAATTCACTGTTAATGGAAATTTCCAGATCGATCAAGCGGCCCGATCCCCCTTTGCCCACCACCACGTCGTTAAACGCAGTGCCTTCAAACACCAGATCGCTGCCCCGCCGCACTTTTCCATTCAGCAGAATCCGTTCTTCCGCCACATATTGGCCGCTGAGAATTTCCGCCACGGCGCCAAACATGTCATCGACAGTGATGTCGGTGAGAAAGCCCAGCCGGCCCTGGTTGATGCCGATCAACGGGACGCCATGCGGCGCCAGTTCACGTGCGATCGACAACATGGTGCCATCACCACCCAGCACCACTACGGCGCCGCATTCAGTCGCCAACTCATGCAGGTTACGCGTAGGGAAATCCCCGATGCTCAGGTTTTCAGCCGTCTGGCTGGCAAGCAGCACATCATGGCCGCGCCCCCGCAGAAATTCGCCCAGCGCGCGCACCGAAGTGCCCATGCCCTGATTATCATATTTGCCTACCAGGCCGACAGTGTGGAAAGGTGTTTGCATGTCTGACGATTATAAGGGCTGCGCATTGAGTATTCGGCTCACAGTGAACCTCTCAGCCGGGTTTTTATCAAAAATCATGAACAGCTTTCCCCTTCCCGCCTTCAGCCCAATATAATTCCCCCATGCTCAATGATCGCGCGCGCATCCTGCTCAAGACTCTGGTTGAACGATATATCGCCGACGGCGAGCCGGTGGGGTCACGCACGTTATCGCAATATGCCGGGCTGGATTTATCGCCCGCCACCATCCGCAACATCGTTGCCGACCTTGAAGACATGGGCTTTGTCGCCAGTCCTCACACCTCGTCGGGGCGCGTCCCGACACCGCGCGGCTACCGATTGTTTGTCGACACGCTGCTAACTGTGCGGCCACTGGCGCAGGTCGAAGTCAACAAGCTGGAACTCAGCCTGACGCCGTCCGATCCGCAGCGCCTGATGACTGCAGCGTCCACCCTGTTGTCCGACCTCAGCCAGTTTGCCGGGTTGGTGATGACGCCGCGCCGCAGTCCGGCATTTCGTCAGGTCGAATTTCTCAGCCTGTCGGAAAAGCGCATCCTGCTTATCATCGTGACCATGGAAGGCGAAGTCGAAAACCGTGTCATCCTCACCGACAAACCCTACAGCCCCTCCAAACTGACCGCGGCGGCCAATTACTTCAATCAGAATTTTGCCGGCCACAGCTTCGACCAGGTTCGCAGCAAACTGCGCGACGAACTGGGCCGCGTGCGCGATGACATCACCCGGCTGATGTCGGCTGCGGTGGATGCGGGCAGCCAGGCACACGACGCCAGCCAGGATAATGTGGTGGTATCAGGCAGCCGCAAACTCCTGGACGTGGAAGAACTCTCCAGCAACATGGGCAACCTGCGCCGCCTGTTCGATGCTTTTGAACAAAAAACCGGGTTGCTGCAATTGCTCGATCAGTCGCGTTCAGCCGCAGGCGTGCAGATTTTTATCGGCGGTGATTCCGAACTGATGGCGCTCGACGAATGCAGCCTGGTCACCGCACCGTATTCGGTCGACGGCCAGGTTGTGGGCACACTCGGCGTCGTCGGCCCTACCCGCATGGCCTACGAACGGGTGGTGCCGATTGTCGACATCACCGCCAAATTGTTATCAAGCGCACTCTCCCAACATTAGGACGCGTTACCCCTTAAATGAGCTATCTCAAAGAACCCGAACACAGCCACGGTCAGCCTTCCCGCACCGGCATTCTGCTGGTCAACCTCGGCACCCCTGAAGCGCCGACGGCCCAAGCCTTGCGGCCCTATCTGAAAGAGTTTTTGTCTGATCCGCGTGTGGTGGAAATTCCGCGTGCCATATGGTGGCTGATTCTCAATGGCGTGATACTCAATACCCGGCCCAAAAAATCGGCAGCAAAATATGCAGCAATCTGGACACCCGATGGCTCACCACTCAAGGTTCATACGGAAAAACAGGCCAAGTTATTGAAAGGCTGGCTGGGCGAAAAAGTGGCGACGCCGTTCATGGTCGAATACGCCATGCGCTACGGCAAGACGTCGGTGCCCGACACGCTGGCCCGCATGAAAGCCGAAGGCTGCGACCGCATCCTGATCCTGCCCGCCTATCCACAATATGCGGCATCCAGCACCGCCACCGCGTTCGACGTTGCCTTTGCCTGGCTGCAGAAAACGCGCAACCAGCCCGCCTTGCGCACACTCAAGCATTATCACGACCACCCCGCCTACATTGACGCGCTGGTCGCCAACATCCACGACTACTGGCAAATGCATGGCCGTCCCGACGTTCTGTTGATGAGCTTTCACGGCGTGCCGCGCTACACCCTGGACAAGGGCGATCCCTATCATTGCGAGTGCCAGAAAACCGGACGCCTGTTGGCCGAAGCGCTCGGCCTCGCACCCGACCAGTTTCGCCTCACCTTCCAGTCGCGCTTCGGCCGCGCTGAATGGCTGCAGCCCTACACCGACAAGACGCTGACCGAACTCGGACGCGCCGGGGTGAAACGGGTCGATGTGGTTGCCCCCGGATTTGTGGCCGACTGCCTGGAAACACTGGAAGAGCTGGCGATGGAAGGCCGCGCCAGTTTTCTGCAGGCCGGCGGCAAGGATTTCCACTACATTCCCGCGCTCAACGAGCACCCGAAATGGATCGATGCGCTCGGCCGGATCGCGCTGGAAAACCTGGGCGGCTGGGTCAGCGACACCGAGGATCGCGATGTGGCCGAGCAGGCCCGTCAGGCCGACAGAAATCGTGCCCTCGCGATGGGCGCACGCGACTGAATCGACCCGCTGAATGCACGGATGATGGAAACCAATGTGACGGAATGTCTCTGATGACCCGGTGGCGACTGGCTGCATGGTTGTCTAGATAATCTTCAGCGCGCAAAATTTAAGCCATGCACCCTTCATCTTCCCCTACCACGCCTGACACCTTTCGACCGCTGGCTGCCGTCACAGGGTTCGCCGTCACAGTCGTCGGGATACTGCTGGGCTACCTGCTGTGGTCAGGCTATACCGAGGCCTTGCGTGCTGCCGACACGAACAGCCAAAATCTCGTATGGATGCTCGAATCCCGACTCGATACCACACTGCGCCGCGTCGAAGCCGTGGTCGAGGTCACCGCTGACACGATTCCCAGGGAAGCGACCAACAAACAAGCCGTGCCGCACTATGCTCCCCTCATCGAGCCCAAGCTTGATGCCCAGCTAAGGCATTTTCCGGAACTCTCAGGGCTACGCTTCTACGATGCAGAAGGCGACCTGCTCTACACAACAGCAAGCGCAACGTCTCCGCGCATCAACATCAAAGATCGTCCTTACTTCAAACTGTCGCGCGTAAGCGCAACTACAACCACCACTTTTTCCAAGGTCATCGTATCGCGCGTCACTGGCCGCAAGGTCCTGGTGATGACACGCCCTGTTCGGGATGCCAACGGACATTTCCTCGGCATTATCAGCGGCGTGCTGGACCTGGATGTTTTTCAGGAACTGCTGCGATCAATCGATGTGGGCCAACAAGGACTCATCAACATCCGGCGCAGTGATGATTTTTCTTCGGTATTACGCCAACCTGAGAAGGCAGGCGAAATCAACAAGCCACTCCCTCAACAACATCCAGTCGTCCAGGCCCTGCTTGCCGGCGAAAGCGCGGGGACCAAAGAATATGTTGCCGTCTCGGATGCGATTCCACGGATCTGGAGTTTTCGCAAGCTGGAGCACTACCCTTTTTACGTGCAAATCGCCTTGTCCAGTCATGAAGTCCGTACGAACTGGTACCAGAGAACGTTCGCTGTTCTGGCGATCGGACTCGTACTTCTGGCTTTTCTGAGCTGGCTTCTAATGCGGCTGCGCCACACTGAACGACGCGAAGCGCAGGCCAAAGCAAGTCTGTCTCAGCAGGGCGCCAGGTTGCAATTGCTGGCCAAGGTATTCGAACACAGCGCTGAAGCCATCATGATTACCGATGCCGACAATCGCATCATCGAGGTCAACCATTCGTTCACCGATATGACGGGTTACACCCTTGTAGATGCCCAAGGGCAGAACCCGAGCATGCTCGCCTCCGGCCGAACTACACCCGAGGAATATCGGGCCATGTGGCAATCCATCCTCACAGACAATTTCTGGCAGGGTGAAATCTGGAGCGCGCGCAAGGATGGTTCCCTTCATCCCATTCGACTGTCCATCTCGACCGTCCAGGGTGAAGGCAATGCGATAGAAAACTATATTGGCAGCTTCACCGACATCAGCGAACACCAGGCTGCCACCGAGCAGATTCATCACCTTGCCTACCATGACACCCTGACCGGCCTGGCCAACCGCCTGAGCCTGCAGGGCCGACTGGAACAGGCGCTGGCCTCGGCAAAGCGTGACAACAAACACGTCGCCGTGCTGTTTATCGACCTCGACCGGTTCAAGGACATCAACGACAGTCTGGGGCACCAAACGGGCGACCGTTTGCTGATCGAAGTGGCCAATCGGCTGAAAGCCAAGGTGCGCGAAACGGATATTGTGGCGCGCCTGGGTGGGGACGAGTTTGTGGTGGTCCTGACGGATATTAAAACTGCCGCGGTGGCGATGTGGACCGACAAGATACTGGTGAGTCTCGACAAGACTTACCACATCGAAAGTTACCAACTCAACGTCTCGGCCAGCATCGGCGTCGCCATCTCGCCCGAGGACGGCGACGACATCAACAGTCTGATGAAGCATGCCGATGCAGCCATGTATCACGCCAAGAGCGCGGGTCGCAACAATGTGCAGTTTTTCACCCGCAGCATCACTCAGGCGTCCTTCGAACGCATTGAGCTGGGACACGCCATGAACCGTGCGCTGGAACAGCGCCAGTTTGTGCTTCACTACCAGCCTCTGGTCGATTTCGCCACCGGCAACATTATCAGCCTGGAGGCGCTGGTACGCTGGCAGCATCCCGTGAAAGGCCTCATCCCGCCCGACAAATTCATTCCCATCGCCGAGGAAACCGGTTTCATCGAACCGCTGGGGCTATGGGTGCTGAATGAAGCACTCCACCAGCTCGCTTTATGGCGTGCGAGTGGCATTGCGACCACCGTGCGCATGGGCATCAATCTGTCGGTACATCAGTTACGCATGCATGCATTGCCCGAAACCATTGGCAATCTGCTGGTCCAGCATCAGTTGACCCCACCCGATCTGGAACTTGAAATCACCGAGAGTGCGGCCATGCAGAACCCGCAGGTCACCACCGAGATTCTGGGACGACTGCGTGCGATGGGCGTCGAACTGGCCATCGACGACTTTGGAACGGGGTACTCCTCGCTGTCCTACCTCAAGCTTCTGCCCATCCATCGCCTCAAGCTCGACCGCTCCTTTGTCCGGGACATTGAACACGATCCGAACGACGCTGCAATCTGCTCGGCGACCATCGCCATGGCGCACAGCCTGTCATTGAGCGTGGTGGCAGAAGGCGTGGAAACCCATGCCCAGCGCGACTTCCTGGGCACCCTGGGCTGCGATATCCTGCAGGGCTATTTATTCAGTCGGCCGCTTCCGGCGGCTGAGCTTGAAGCGTTTCTGCGCTCACAGTAAACGCAGTCGCTTCGCCACACCCTGACCATCATGTTTCACTCGCTTCATGCCACAACGGCAAAGTGAAGTAGAACGTCGTGCCCACACCGGGTGTGCTGTCAAAACCAATCGCACCCTGCATCATTTCGACAATCGATTTGGTGATACTCAAGCCGAGTCCCGTCCCCCCTTTGTGGCGGGTGTCCGAGGAATCGGCCTGGGTAAACTTGTCAAAAATGTGCCCGCGAAAATCATCCGGAACGCCCACGCCATGATCAATCACGGCAATGCGCACCCGTTGATTCTCCAGGCTAACGGTGACCTCGACTTTTCCATCGGCATGGGAAAATTTGGCCGCGTTGGACAACAGATTGGACATGACCTGCCTCAGCCGTTCGCCATCCACATTGACCATCACGCCGGGCAAGCCCTCGACAAGCGTGAACGTCACATTGTGACGCTCGGCATACCCCGTGTTAGCCGAAATGGCTTGCTCGACAAGCGGCATTAACGGCTGCGGCTTGAAGTCGAAGTCGATTTTTCCGGACTGTATTTTCTCGATATCGAGGATGTCGTTGATCAGCGTCAGCAACCGCTCAGTATTGCTGTAGGCGATATCAATGAGCGCTTTGGCCTGCGCCGGCAATTCGCCTGCCACCTCTCCTGCGACCAAACCCAGCGAACCACGGATCGAGGTCAATGGAGTTCTCAGCTCATGGCTTACCGTGGACACAAACTCGCTTTTCAGGCGATCCATTTTTTTCTGCTGGCTGATATCGGTATAAATTCCAACCATCCGGTAGGGCTTGCCCTTGGCATCGCGCTGAGCGATACCCCGATCCAGTATCCAGACAAAATGACCCTCTTTATGGCGCACTCGGTATTCACTCTGGTAGTGCGCCTGGTTCCCATCAAGATAGGCCTTGACCTCATCTTCCACGCGACCCAGGTCGTCCGGATGGATGCGTTTGTTCCACGCCTCAACCGTGTCGCCGACCTCATCCTCGGCATAACCGAGCATGGCTTTCCAGCGGGGTGAAAAATAAACGATATTGGTCTGTATATCCCAGTCCCACAAGCCATCATTGGCGCCTCTGATGGCCAGTTCAAATCGTTCTTCGCTGCGCCGAAATGCATCGGTCATGTGCCCCGCCAGCTTCAGGGCGCGTGAACGGTGGGTTGCCAGAGACCACACCACTGCAAAAAACAAAAAGCTGATAACGATGCCAGCCAGGGCAACAATCGTGGGCTTGGCGCGGTCAATCCGGGCTTCAAAGGCCGGGGTGGAAGTGATGACCAGGGTCCATCCATGCCCCTGTATATCGATCTTGCCCACATTGCTGAACAGTCTGAGCTTGTCTGAATTTCTCCCTTGGATTACGCCATCGTTGTCATACATCAAGCTGCCATCTGAAACGTCATCACCGTCATAAATTTCCAGGTCGATTTCAGCGTCCCGGCCTTCCTGTCCCAGAATGCCGCGCATCAGATCCTTCATCCGGAAGGGACTGTATACATAGCCAATTAATGATTGTTCACGTTGGGCCACGCTATCGATCGCAGCGCCTTCGGCATAGAGCGGGAGGTACATCAGGAAACCGGACTGCACGTCGGTTGATGTTTCCTGTTTGAGAATGACCTTGCCAGTGGTTGCCGGACGCCCTGTATCACGTGCCTGCACCATCGCCGCACGGCGGGTTGGCTCCGAAAACATGTCAAACCCGAATGCACGCTGGTTACGCGCATCGAATGGCTCAAGATAAACGATGGAAGTGTATTCATCCCGATGTCCGGCCGGCTTGACGGTGAAATCCGCAAAGCCTTCTGCACGTATAGCTTGAATGTGATGGTCCAGAGCACTGGCTGGAATGCGCCGGGAAAAACCAATGCCCTGAATGCCCGGAAAGTTTTTATCGATTTCAAGGCTGCTGATATAAGCGTGCCAGTCCTGACGGGTGACAGTGTCAGATGCGTTAAATAATGCAATGCCACCACGCAATACCTGCTCATAAGCCAGCATCCGTTATTGAACAGCATCATGCGTCCGGTCGACATAATTTTTGAAATCGGCCTGGGCGGTAGCCTCCACTCCCTTGTTCACCAGATGCCAGGCCAGTGCAGTCAACGTCAGCGTAATCAGGAGGGTCAGCCAGGCAATCGCTGGCGTTCGATGCAACCTGGTATCGGTCCCGTCATGGTCGGGAAACGGGTTGTTCGACTCCATTCGTCAGACATCTCCTCTGTTTACCGGATTTCATAGGCTGTGCAATAGATACTGATTCATGCGGATTAAGCCTATCGCCTGGAGTGTTTGGCGATTGACACTCGGTACGCCGAAGGACACAACATGCCCTATGCGGGCGAGCTTGGCAACATGCCTTTGAGCCCAGCTCCCAAGCGCCTGCTTTCTTAAGTCGATTTCTTCACAAACTCCGAACTGGTACCCTAAGTGGATATTTTTAACGGCATGGGAACTACAGGCAAAACCTGCTTTCGATGTCTATCGACTCAACCTGCAACATCACCCTGATGACCCATGCCTAACCTTGATCATTCTTCCAACACTGCGTGGACCCTGGTTTTTCTTGCCTGGTTGCTTGCCACCCTCTCGACACTCGGCGCTTTGTTTCTCGGCGAGATCATGGGGTACACCCCCTGCCAGTTCTGCTGGTATCAGCGGATAGCCATGTTCCCACTGGTCTTCGTGCTTGCGGCCGGACTGTTTCCGTTTGATCCAAAAGTCATCCGCTACGCCCTGCCGCTTGCGATTGTCGGAGGGCTGCTGGCGCTCTTTCAGATGGCGCTGGTCGTCGGGCTTATCTCGGAAAGTGTCACCCCATGTCAAAAGGGCGTGCCGTGCTCAGAGCTGCAGGTCGTCTGGTTCGGTTTCGTCAGCATCCCGTTGCTCTCGGTACTGGCTTTTTCCTCCATTATCGCCTTGCTTTTTTCGGCACATTTCAAAGGTTCCAAATGAACAAGAAAACGCTGTTTTTCACATCCGCAGCAGCACTGCTATTGGTTTTTATCGTCGGCGCGCTGTTCTACACTTCCCAGAAACAAAAACAATCCACGCAGTTGGTCGATACGCATAGCTCAGCACTCATTCGCATGCATGCACCCACGCTCGGCAAGCCCGACGCGCCAGTCGTAATCGTTGAATTTTTTGACCCCGCCTGCGAAACCTGCCGGGTCTTCTATCCCCTGGTCAAGGACATCCTGGCAGCGAACCCAGACCAGGTCCGCCTCGTACTGCGCTATGCGCCCTTCCACAACGGCTCGGACAAAGTAGTCGCCGTGCTGGAAGCGGCTCGCAAACAGGGCAAATTCTGGCAGGCGCTGGAGGCACTGCTCGCCACCCAGGAAGACTGGTCGCCGAATCACACGCCGCAAGTTGAGCTGGTCTGGCCGCACCTCGAAGGCCTTGGGCTGGATATGGAGAAAATGCGGATCGACATGCATGCCCCGGAAATCGCCAACCTGATTGCACAGGACCTTGCCGACGGTGAAACCCTCATGGTGAACAAGACACCGGAGTTTTTCGTCAATGGCAAGCCCCTGCCGAGCTTCGGCTACGAACAATTGCAAATCCTGGTTGCCGATGAATTGAACGAAACCAAACAGCGATAAGCGCAGCATACCCACACCGGATTAACGCGTTAAAAAAATGGCGCAGCAAATGCTGCGCCATTTTCTTGTTTCCAGACCAAGCATAAAGCGGATTGCTACAGCATCAACCTTCAGCCCGGTTTCTGGACCAGCGGTTTTCTACACCTTCTTCACAAACTCTGACTTCAACTGCATGGCGCCAATACCCTCCACCTTGCAGTCGATGTCGTGATCGCCGTCGACCAGGCGGATGTTCTTCACCTTGGTGCCCACCTTGACGACCGATGACGAACCTCTCACCTTCAGGTCCTTGATCACCGTTACCGTATCG
>JAAFGW010000060.1 GCA_010365175.1 Sulfuriferula multivorans
ATCTGCGCTTTGCTTTTGGATGTGTGTGGTAATTACTAGAATTGGGTGTGTTCACCCAATGTAAAGGGTGAGACCCATGCGGTCTGGTGTCGTGAATCAGAAATAGGGGAACAAAATGAAACGGATGGGTTTTTTCGCATGGCAAGGCGCGAGGAGGCGACATAGCTGGCTCTATGGCAACGACGCGCAACGCAGCCATGCGGAAAAATACGCTGTTTCATGTTTCAGATATTTCTGATTCACGACACTAGGATAATTACACCGCGAAGAAAAACCTTTTTTAAAAAGTCACCAAAGGAGAGATAAATGAACAAAATACTATGGTCCGTACTGCTGACATTAACCCTGACCGCATGCGGTACAACCAGTGGCACCAAAGCGACTGTTGAAGATCGCACAGGCAGCAAGGCTGATGCGGCCATGACTTCCCAAGCCGGTGGCGCCTCGGGAGGCACCGAAACCTCTGCGCTGGGTGGCAAGAGTATGGGCGCAAGCGCACTTGATGGCAGCAGCTATACCGGCGATCCCCGCAAAAATCCGGCCAGCCCCATGTCCAACCGCAGTGTGTATTTCGATTTCGACCAATTCACGGTGAAAGACGAATACCGCGCAATGCTGGAAGCGCATGCCGGTTACCTCCTTTCGAAGCGCGATGCACGCGTGATTTTGCAAGGCAATGCCGACGATCGTGGTAGCCGTGAGTACAACCTGGCGCTGGGGCAAAAGCGTGCTGAAGCAGTTCGCAAAGCGCTCGCCGTACTGGGCGTGAGCGATGTGCAGATGGAAGCAGTCAGCTTTGGCGAAGAAAAGCCGCGTAAAGAAGGTGATACCGAAGCAGCTTATACAGAAAACCGCCGCACCGATGTGGTGTATGCCGACGAGTAAATGGCGTTGAGGCCGTTATTCAGCTTTGCATTTGTATTGGCGCTCATGCTGGTTCGACCGGCGTGGGCGGCTGATACGGATGAGCTCGCTCGACAGCTACAGGCAATGCAACAGATCGTCAGTTCACTCGACGCCCGTCTTGCCAAACTGGAGAACGTAACCCAGCAAAACCAGCCGCTGCTGGGCATGCTGCAGGAAGTTGAAGCACTCAAGTCAGAGGTTGCCAAATTGCGCGGCCAGGCGGAAGTCCAGGTGCATCAGATGGACACGCTCGGCAAACGACAAAATGATTTGTATGTTGATCTGGATCAGCGTGTCACGGATCTCGCCAAATCACTCAAGCCGGCTTCAACAGCCGGGGTAGGTGTGCCCGAGGTGGCCCCTACACAGCCAGCACCTGCTGCTGTGGCGGCATCCCCATCAGGGCCAGTGGCGGCACCCTCCGCGCCGCAGCTCGACCCGATGATGGAGTCACGCAGTTATGAGGCCTCGCTCGATCATTTTCGTGGGGCCAACTACGCGGGCGCCATTGCCGGCTTCAAGGGTTTCCTTAAAGCTTATCCGGACAGCACGCTGGCATCCAATGCGCAGTATTGGATTGGCTATTCTTATTACGCCTTGAAGGATTACAAATCGTCTTTGGCCCATCAGCAAAAATTGGTGGCGGTGTACCCAACCAGTGCCAAGGTGCCCGATGCCTTGCTCAATATCGCCAGCAGCATGATCGCGTTGGATGATTTAACGGGTGCACGCAAAGTCCTCGAAGAGCTGGTCGCCAAATATCCCGGCACCAATGCCGCCAATCTCGCCACCCGCCGACTGTCTGCACTCAAGTAAGCATCATGTCCGAATCTCAACCCCTCCACCCGCAAGGGGTCGGCCGTGGTAGTCCCCGCGAAGGGGAGGCCGGGGTTGTAAAGTTGCTAAAGCAACAACAACCACGCTCTCATGCCGATACATCGACTACCCCCACGCTCCACCCGCAAGGAGTAGGCCGTGGTTGTATAGACGATAAATCGTCAACAACCACGCTCCGCTTAACGGAGGTGTTTTTTTCCTTGCAGGGCGAAACCAGCCGAGCTGGATTGCCAACGGTGTTCATTCGCCTGACCGGTTGCCCGTTACGGTGTCGCTGGTGCGATACGCCCTACAGTTTTCAGGGGGGTGAAACCGTCACCTTGACTGCGCTTCTTGCACAGGTTGCAGCGTTTGGCGTTGCAACGGTTTGTGTCACGGGGGGTGAACCCCTGGCGCAAAAAAACTGCTTGCCATTGCTGGTTGCGCTGTGTGACAGCGGGTATTCGGTCTCGCTTGAAACCAGCGGTGCGCTCGATGTCAGCAAGGTTGACCCGCGCGTCTCGCGCATTGTCGACATCAAGGCGCCGGATTCGGGCGAAGAAGCGCGCAACCGCTGGGAAAATATCGCGCACCTCACACCGCAGGACGAAATCAAATTCGTGCTGGCCAATCGGGCTGACTATGACTGGGCGCGTGAAGTGATGCATGCGCAAAAGCTCGCACAGGTCTGTCCGCTTTTGTTTTCGCCGGTGCAAGGTGAGTTGTCGCCGGCCAGCCTGGCCGAATGGATACTGGCCGATCGCTTGCCGGTGCGATTACAGGTGCAACTCCACAAGCTGTTGTGGGGGAACACGCCCGGAAAATGAAGCCTGCCGTCATTCTGCTTTCAGGCGGGCTGGATTCCGCTACGGTCCTCGCCATTGCGCGTGAGTCGGGGTATGCCTGCCATGCCTTGAGTCTGGACTATGGTCAGCGTCACAAAGCCGAGCTCGTTGCGGCTGCTCGGGTGGCGAAAACGCTGGGTGCAGTGGAACACCGGGTGATGCGTTTGGGATTAGGCGACATCGGGGGATCGGCGTTAACGGATTCAGCCATCGCCGTGCCCGAATGCGCGACCGAAGGTATTCCGGTGACCTATGTGCCCGCGCGCAACACCGTCATGCTGTCGCTGGCGCTCGCCTGGGCCGAAGTGCTGGGTTCGCGCGACATCTTCATTGGCGTCAATGCGGTTGATTATTCCGGTTACCCGGATTGCCGCCCCGAATTCATCGCCGCTTTCGAGCACATGGCCAATCTGGCTACACGTTCAGGCGTCGAAGGTGAACAACTCCAGATTCATGCGCCCTTGCAACACTTGACCAAAGCGCAGATCATTCAACGTGGTGTTGCGCTTGGGGTCGATTACGACCAGACCGTGAGCTGCTATCAGGCCGACACTGAAGGCTGGGCCTGCGGCCGGTGCGATTCCTGCCGGCTGAGACGCGAAGGGTTTATCGCTGCAGGCATCCCTGACCCCACGCGATACGCGCATGAAATGGATGCGCGCGGACGCGACGATACGCGTTTCACCTCCACGCGAAACCCGGCATAAAGTCGCCCCCCGTAAATAAACTGAAGCATCCTGACAACCCAGCTTCCATCTTGACGGCGGCGGCATCTCGACACTGAACCTCCGGTCGCTTGATCGCCCCGTATCCAGTCTTGTAGAGCTCGGCCTGATCAACGGGTCGCCTTTCACTGGTATTTTTTGTCCAGCAAAGGTTTTCGCCTGTACGGATTAAAATTGAGTCCTTTGCCCCGACTTTGTCGGCAAATACCGCTTTCACATCTAGAGGACAAGTAATCCAATGACATACGAAGATTTTGCCAGTGCGCAATCGTTTTTCCTGTGGTCGACGTTCGCCGTCGCGTTGATATTGGGCGCCGTGGTCAACAAGACCAACTTTTGCACCATGGGCGCGGTGTCTGACTGGGTCAATATGGGAGACACCGGGCGCCTGCGCGCCTGGGTGCTGGCCATCGCGATTGGCGTGCTGGGCATCATGGGTCTGGAAGCGGCCGGCCTGGTGCACCTCAGCAGCACCTTTCCGCCCTATCGCCAGAACAATCTGGTCTGGCTCGAAAACGTGCTGGGCGGAGCCCTGTTTGGTATTGGCATGACGCTCGCATCGGGCTGCACCAATAAAACGCTCGTCCGCGCCGGCGGCGGCAATCTGAAGTCGATCGTGGTGATACTGGTCGTCGCCGTGATCGCCTACTTCATGATCAACCCCTTCCCCGGTAGCGACAAAACCCTGTATTCGACCCTGTTCTATCCGTGGACCAACCCAACCACGATCACGTTGACCACCCAACAAGACCTTGGCGCCATGCTGTTCAAGGATAACGTTGCCACCGGCCGCATGGTGATGGGCGCCCTCATCGGTGGCTTGATGCTGCTGTGGGTGTTTAAATCAGCTGATTTCCGTTCCAGCTTCGACAACATACTCGGCGGCCTCGTGGTCGGCCTCGTGGTACTGGCCGCCTGGTATGTGACCAGCAATGTCATGGTGGATGCCGGAGGCGAGATCATGTCGCTGCAAGCCTATGCCCAGAACTGGGATTTCTACGCACCTGCCGGGGCGATCCGTCCCGCCGATGCCGGCCCGCTGGCACCGCAGTCGTTTACCTTCGTCAACCCGTTGGGCCAGTCGCTCGGCTACCTGACCGGCGGACTCAAGAATACCCTGATTACCTTTGGCGTCGTTGCCGTTGCCGGCGTGATCGCCGGCTCGCTGCTGTGGGCGCTGGTATCGCGCAGCTTTCGTATCGAGTGGTTTGCCTCCGTACGCGACTTCGTTAACCACTTCATCGGCGCAGCGCTGATGGGTTTTGGCGGCGTGCTTGCGATGGGCTGCACCATCGGCCAAGGCGTTACGGGTTTTTCTACCCTGGCCCTGGGTTCCATCCTGACCTTCGTTGCCATAGTCATAGGTAGCGCGGCCACCATGAAGGTGCAATACGCAATCATGATGCGTAGTGAAGGGTGATCAGAAACGGCGCGTCAGGATTAAAAACGCGCTTTTCAGTTCATAAAACTGACATAAGCCTTTACCTCGTCATGCGGCATCGGCTATAATTTCGCGCTTTCGCGGATAGGGTTTCTGCCAGTCGGCATGAACCAGTCGGCATGAATAAATCAACGGGCCGGTAGCTCAGCTGGTAGAGCAGTGGACTTTTAATCCATTGGTCCCGAGTTCGAATCTCGGCCGGCCCACCAACAATGCAAAAAGCCACGGGAAACCGTGGCTTTTTGTTTTTGATGTGGCGGTGTCAGCTATCGTGTCCCCATTTCCATCTTGCGACAGGCTGGCGCGCGTTGGGTGTCCTGTCTGGTGCATTCCGCTTATCCGTGATCGTCTTCTCGTTGGTGCTTGATGGCGAGAATGATCACGGCGTCATGCGCCGGTTCATAGCGGTAGATTGCCAGCCTTGTCCAATGACACATGAGCCTGAACGGGGAGCAGTATTTGCAACAAACACTCGGCACGGCTACACTTGCACAACTTAATGAACAAGTGAGGCCAATATGAAAGTCGTTACCTATTCCCATGCGCGAAATGCACTCAAGTCCGTATTGGATGGGGTTGTCCAAGATGCCGACGTGGCCATCATCAGTCGTCGCGATGCAGAGGGCGATGCGGTGGTGATGTCGCTGGATAGCTACAACAGCATCATGGAAACGCTGCACCTGACCAGCAACCCGTCGAATGCGTCAGCATTGGCCAGAGCAATCGCGCAGGACAAGGCTGGACAAGCGCAAGATCGTCAACTGCTGGCCGCTGATTAAGCATGCGCGCAATTCGCTTTGTGCCCGATGCGTGGGATGCCTACCTCTACTGGCAAGATCAGGACAAAAAGACACTCAAGCGGATAAACCTTCTGATTACCGCCGCCGCTCGTGATCCTTTCATCGGCATCGGCAAGCCCGAGCCACTGCGTGGAGATTTATCCGGATATTGGTCTCGGCGCATCGATGACGCAAACCGGCTGGTGTATCGCGCAACCGATGCAGAACTGGTCATTATTGCTTGCCGCTTCCACTACGACGGCTAACTCCCGGACCAAGTTCGGGATGACGGATACCGCAACGTCTACAGCCTCTATGCACCTGCGGCAAAACATCAGTTTCCGTCGTGGATAATCAGTGCACTGACCCTAAACTCAGGGCTAAAAACGCAATAACGAAAGCTTGACTCTCGTTCGTATCCCTGTTTTGCCATCTTGTTGAAAATATCGAAATAGCCAAAGCCTGACCCTTGTTCCATTATTTCGTCACTTGCACCGCGCCTGGTGTGCTGACATAATGCCATCATTATGATGACGCGTGAGAAATGCGATGCCTGATTTAACCATTCGGGGTGTTTCCGATGAGCTTCACGGCTGGCTGAAGCAACAAGCTGCAACGCACCATCGTTCTTTGAATAGGGAGGCGGTTGCCTTGCTCGAAAAAATCAGGGCGGGTACCAGGCAACACGGGCCGCGACTTAGCGCTGAAGAAATCATGTCCAAGGCAAAGCGTTTTGCCAATCTCCCAATACTTGACCACCGGAGCGCGGACGAGATTGTCGGGTATGACGAAAGCGGACTGCCCGGCTGATGTCCTCGGTCATTGTGGATACATCAGCTTTGATGGCAGTTCTTTTGCAGGAGGAAGATGCCATGAAATTTGCGACGGCATTGAGTTCGGCAACCGGACTGCGAATGGCCGCGCCTACATGGCTGGAAGCCGCCATGGTGGCTACCGCCCGGAGCGCGAGTCGCGGGCATGTGGAGCTTCTCTCTTTCCTGGATGATATTGGTGTTGAGGTCGTGCCGATTGACCATACCCTTGCGGAAATTGCATATAGCGGGTGGGTACGCTATGGGAAGGGGCGCCATCCGGCAGGGTTGAATTATGGTGACTGCTTCTCCTACGCCTTGGCAAAACAACGGGGAGAGCCGCTACTGTTCAAGGGTGACGATTTTTCGTTGACGGATATACAGTCAGCATTGGCTACGTAGAGGGAAGGAACCAATGGGTTCCAATGTGCAATCTGGGTAGACGGGACAGCTCGTAGGTTGGGCTGCAAAGCCCAACATCTTTGGCGATTGTCCACGTATGCAGGCGTTTGTGCGTTGGGCTTTGCAACCCAGCCTACACAGGCTTTTCATTGTCCGTGGGAATCAGGTGCTGACGATGCGAACAAACCGTCTGGCGAGTATCGACTTCATGTCTTTCCGCGTGTCGCAAATAATATGGATGTAGATGATTTCCTGCCGCACCTCATAGATTATTCTGTTCATGCCCGCGATAACTTGACGGTATTGCGTGAGGTTGAGGCGCTCGAGTTCTTCGGGAATATTGCCGCCAAGCGGAAAGGTCCTGATGGTGTTCACGGCGTCTTTGACCTTTGCGTAGCTGGCTTGCCAAGCGTCCTTGCCGAAGTTCTTGACCATGTAGCCGCTCAGTTCTTTCAGGTCGAGTTCCGCCGACTTCAGGAACACGACCTGGAAGCTCATTGAGCGGCTTCCAGGTCGATGTCGGCAAACACCTCATCGGCGGCGCGGAACTGTCCCTGTTCAATCTCACGGTTGCCCAAAGCCAATAGCTTGAGCAGCGCCAGGGTCTCTTCATGTTCTTCATATGAACGGACATCCATCACCACAAGTTTGGCTTCCCCGTTCTGGGTAATGAGCATGGGTTCCCGGGTTTCGGTGATATTTCTGATGATTTCAGCCGCATGGCTCTTGAGATAACTGATTGGCTTGACTTGAGTGGAAAATTTCATGGTCTGGCTCCTGGCTGGCCGATCGCCGGCAGGACCAATTGTAGTCCGAATTAAGACTGATACGTTATAGGGTGTCTGACCCCGTTTTTGTTGTTCCGGTAGCTGACGATAGGCCGAGAGTTAGTGTTCGGCTCGGTTACGCCGCCGCACGCAACAGCGGAACGTGCTGCCTTGGTTGTTGTTCAGCCTGCCAGAGATCGTAGGCGGCTTGCATCCTGATCCACAAGCCTGGAGGCTGCCCAAGGGCTTCAGACAGCTTCAGATCCATTTCCGCCGTGATGCCGACGCGACCATTCAACACCTTTGAAAGGTGAGGACGAGAAACCCCTAAATGTGCCGCAAATTGCCCCACCGTGAGGCCAAGTTCCGGCAGCACGTCTTTCTTCAGAATTTCTCCGGGATGCGGAGGGTTATGCATACGCATGAGTGTCTCCTAAGTAGTCAGTCACGTTGAAATAAATGGAATCATAAGCAGTCTCCGGCTTCGTGGGTACGGTTTCAGCTAGTGCGCCCACAACGAATGTCCCCGCCGCGAGCAGCAGTAAAGCTGCTCGCACGGGCGAGAAAGCCTGACCCACAATATTGCATCGAGTTATGTTGATTGACTACTAATGGTAGTCCAGGTAATCAATCAACCTTGCTTCTCCATTCTCGAAACGAAAAATAACTCGCCAGTTTCCGCTTACCATCACTGACCAGAAGCCGTCCAGATTCCCAGTCAGCTTGTGCAGCTTTAATCCTGGCAGGTTCACTTGCTCGATCACTATTGCTGCATCCAGGACACCAAGGATGCGGTTCAATCTGGAGCTGTGCTCTGGGCGGATACCCGCCTTGGAGCCTGCTTCGAAGAATGATTGCAGTCCAGCATGGCGAAAGCTTTTGATCATGGTTTATTGTATCCTGTTAGCTTACAGACAACAATTATGTTGTCCAGGATAATTCAGACCTTCTTCGGCTTGTTCATTTTGATAATCAAATTGACTCTGACCCCAATTATTCCGCGCCCAAGGTGACGCGAAATGTCACATCCCGCCCGAAAAAGGCGGTTAGAACCCGTGCTCATCCAGGAAAAACGCGCAAGCCCGAACCAGCCGGGGAAATATTTAATTGCCCATAAGCCAGAATTGACGGGCATTTACGGTCGATATCTCAGGAATTGAGTCGCCCGGTCCTAAAGTTGGCACAGCCTCTGCACGTTAATGTTCCAGACACGGGAGGCTCGTGTTCCAATTTGCTCAACCCAAGGAGATTTGAAATGCGTAAAGTACAACAAGGTTTTACCCTGATCGAACTGATGATCGTGGTGGCGATTATTGGTATTTTGGCGGCGATTGCGATTCCAGCCTATCAGGACTATATAACACGTGCAAAATGGACGGACAACCTTGCGTCAGTTGAATCAGTGAAACTAGCAGTTGCGGAGTGCATGCAAAACAATGCTGGGGTTAGCACAAACTGCGTAACAGCGGCTCAACTAAATATTGGGGGACTACCCACGCCTAAATTTGGCGGAGTAGTCGCAATAACGGCTCCAAGCACGACTACGGCGCAAATAGCTTTTACGAGCACTGCGGAGGTTGGTGGTTACGTGTATGCCGGAGTGGCTACACCTGATGCATCGGGTACGCGAATTAATTGGGTCTCGGGGGGTACTGATACGATCCCCACTAAGATCATTAAAACAACAGGCCGCTGATCCGAGCGCCTAGCCCGAGTAGGGTGCAATAACCGCAGGGCATTGCGCCGTATGTCTGACAAAAGCCTCCTTCGGGAGGCTTTTTCAATGGAAATAGGAAACATGGGTAGAGTAGGTGTCAAGTCCCGCTTGTTTATAAACATGTTTAACGAACAAATCGCAAAAACATGGGGTCAGGTCAGAAAAAATGGGGTCAGACACAAAGAAAAAATGGGGTCAGACACGATTGTTTGGGGAAAATGGGGTCTAGATATATAGGGTGGGGGAAAAGGCAATCAATTAGGGACAGGGATTTACCTTGTACTGCTGCATCAACCGGTCAGTTCCGGCACAGGCTTTTCTGCCTTGGTCATATTGTGAAGGAAGGGGTCTGGATAAGTAGCGCCTGCTCTATCGTCCTCCCCGCCAGCCAAAGCTGTTGGGCTTTGCAGCCCAACCTACGCGTGCTGATACCTGCCGCCTGGCCGTAGGTTGGCCGCTCCATCAAGTAAATGCAGGGGATTAGAGCCGGGCAGCGGCGACGCCCCCAGGTCTGCTAGACTGCGCTATGGGTTATGTCTTGAGTGCGCATGCAGAAACGATTATTCGAGAGCGCGAAATTGCGCCCGAATGGCTCGATGCCGCGATGAATGTTCCTGATCTGCTGTTGCCCCATGAAAGCGATCCCACGCTTTATCATGCGTTTAAGCTGATACCCGCTTTCGGTGATCGCGTGTTGCGCGTGATCTACAACGCCAGCAGAAAAATGGGGTCAGACACGATATTTGTCCTATGATTAGATTGTCCGGTCTGATCGAGTACTGAATACCCATGGCGCGTCTTCCCCGTTACGTCATCCCCGGCCAGCCGCAGCACATCATTCAGCGCGGCAATAACCGGCAGATCATTTTTGCCGAGGAGGCGGATTATTCGTTCTTTCGCGATGCGCTGGTCGAGGCAGCGAACAAGCATGGTCTGGCGATTCATGCCTATGTGTGGATGACGAATCATGTCCACCTGCTGGCGACGCCGGAGTTTGACGACAGCATCAGCAAGGTTTTTCAGTCGGTGGGTCGGCGCTATGTGCAGTATTTCAATTACACCTACAAACGCAGCGGGACGTTGTGGGAGGGACGCTACCGCGCGACGGTGGTGGACAGCGAGCGCTATCTGCTGACGTTGATGCGCTACATCGAGCTGAATCCGGTGAGGGCGGGCATGGTGGTTGCGCCGCAGGATTATCCGTGGTCGAGCTACCGGCGCAATGCGCTGGGCGAAGGTGGGACGAATGCGGACTGGCTGTCATCACACGAGGAATATTCCCGGCTGGGCCTGGATGATGCAGACAGACAAAAGGCCTATCGGGCGCTATTCGATACGGCGATCGATCGGGGTGATCTGGCGGAAATCCGCGACTGTACGCACAAGGGCTGGGCATTGGGCGGGGAACGATTCAGGGCTGAAATCGAGGCGTTGGGGCAGAGGCAGGCAGCTTCAAAGGGGGTAGGCCGGCCACGGAAGCGTGATTAAATCGTGTCTGACCCCATTTTTAACCATTTTTACCTATGACCCCATTTTTACCATAGTTATTCGGTTTGTCTGATCGATGACTTGGCTGCTTTAAGCTTCGCTTGTTCCGATGGCATGCCGGATCACTTCCCCAATAAACCCCCGGCTTTGCATGAAACGGATTTGTTTGGACTTTTCCTTTGCATTGGTGGGTGGTGCGCCGAACTTCTTTTGCCATACTTCGCGCGCGCGCTCTAGCTCGGTGTCACGGTTCTCACTCAACACGCTTCCAATTATTGACTCCGACACACCGCGCTGGCGCAAGTCGTAGGCCAGCTTGATGCTACCTGCGCGGGCGCGATGATCGGCAACGTAGCTTTCGGCGAAGCGCTGGTCGGATAGCCAGTTTTTCGCCTCAAACGTATCCAGCAATATACCAATCTCTTCGCGGGAAAAGCCAGCCGCGCCAAGCTTGCGGGCAAGTTCGGCGCGGCTGTGTTCGCGCCGCGCCAGCAAGCCGAGGGCACGTTCACGCAGCGTGCCGGGTTCAGGCGTCGGCTTCAAGGTCGGGCGCGGTTCCGGAAGCTTTGACGCCGACGGCGGCACGGACTTTGGCTTCAATTTCCTTGGCGATTTCCAGATGTTCTTTCAGGTATTCGCGCGCGTTGTCCTTGCCCTGGCCGATCTTGTCGCCGTTGTAGGCGTACCAGGCGCCAGATTTGTCGACGAACTTGTGGAGGACGCCGAGTTCGATGATTTCGCCTTCGCGCGAGATGCCCTGACCATACAGAATATCGAAGAAGGCCTCCTTGAACGGCGGCGAGACCTTGTTCTTGACGACCTTGACCTTGGTTTCGTTGCCGATGATCTCGTCGCCTTTCTTGATCGCGCCGATGCGGCGGATGTCGAGGCGGACTGAGGCGTAGAACTTGAGCGCGTTACCGCCGGTGGTGGTTTCGGGGCTGCCGAACATGACGCCGATCTTCATCCGGATCTGGTTGATGAAGATGACCAGGGTGTTGGTGCGCTTGATGTTGGCGGTGAGTTTGCGCAGCGCCTGGCTCATCAGGCGGGCTTGCAGGCCCATGTGCGAGTCGCCCATTTCGCCTTCGATTTCGGCCTTGGGGGTGAGTGCGGCAACGGAGTCGATGACGACGACGTCGACCGAGCCCGAGCGCACCAGCATGTCGGCGATTTCGAGTGCCTGCTCGCCGGTGTCGGGCTGCGAGACCAGCAGGTTGTCGACGTCGACGCCGAGTTTTTGCGCGTAGTTCGGGTCGAGCGCGTGTTCGGCGTCGATGAACGCGGCGGTGCCGCCGATTTTCTGCATTTCGGCAATGACTTGCAGGGTGAGGGTGGTTTTGCCGGATGAT
>JAAFGW010000061.1 GCA_010365175.1 Sulfuriferula multivorans
ACCCCCAGCGCATCGCCATGAAAGACCTGCTGGCCATCGACGAGCAAAAACAACGCGTGGATACCAACACGCGCCAGTTCGTCACCGGCAAGCCCGCCAACAACGTATTGCTGACCGGTGCGCGCGGCTGCGGCAAGTCCTCACTGGTGAAGGCGGTGCACGCCAAATATGCGTCGAAAGGATTACGCCTGATCGAAGTAGACAAGGCCGGGCTGCCCAGCCTGCCTGATCTGTTCGACCTGCTGGCGGATGCGGACCAGCGCTTCATTGTTTTCATAGACGACCTCACCTTCGGCGAGCACGAACCGGGATATGCCAGCCTGAAGGCCGCGTTAGACGGCTCGCTGGCAGGGCCGGCGGACAACGTGCTGATCTACGCGACCAGCAACCGCCGCCATTTGATGCCGGAATACATGGCAGAAAACCTGGAAACGAAGCATCTTGGCGGCGAAGTGCATCCGGGCGAAGCCACCGAGGAAAAGATCTCACTGTCTGATCGCTTTGGGCTGTGGGTATCGTTCCACGCTATGGAACAAGACACCTACCTTGCCATTGCCCGCCACTGGGCTACGGCCCTGAGCGCCCCCGCCGACGAAAGCTTTGATCGCGCGGCATTGCAGTGGTCACTCGGGCGCGGGGCGCGCAATGGCCGGGTGGCATGGCAGTTTGCACGTGACTGGGCTGGACGCCACGCATGACCGATATCACAGAAGTCGTGGCTGCAGTGATCATCCAGCCCAACGGCCGCGTACTGCGTGAGGGTCGCAGCGCAGCAGCGGGGCTGCGCCAAGACCACCCGAAGGGCGAGTGTCTGGCGGCGTACCCTTTACGGGTGTACCCGCCGGCGGCGTCAATTCCGCCCAGCCGCAGGCTGGATGCGGATTGCCTACCTTTGGTGTACCCCTTGCGGGTGCTTCTGGCGCAGCGCCCGCAAGGCAAGGCTTATGCCGGCTACTGGGAGTTTCCAGGTGGCAAAGTGGAGCACGATGAGTTACTGGAAGTCGCGTTGGCACGCGAGCTACACGAAGAGTTGGGGATTATCGTCACCCGCGCACATCGCTGGATTACGCGGGTGTTTACCTATCCCCACGCCACGGTCAGGCTGAATTTTTTTCGCGTATTTGAATGGCAAGGCGAGCCGTATCCGCATGAGGGACAGGTTCTGTCGTGGCAGCGGCCGGATGCCGTCGAAGTGACGCCGCTGCTGCCAGCGAATTTTCCTATCCTCAACGCCTTGACGCTGCCACCAGTGCTGGGCATTTCTCACGCCGAGTCTCTCGGCGTCGACACCTTTCTGGCGCGGCTGGACGTGGCGCTGCATCAAGGCCTGCGGCTGATTCAATTGCGCGATAAAAGCCTGCCTGAAGACGCCCGCCTACAACTTGCGCGCGCTACCGTTCAGCATGCACGCCCGCATGGTGCGCGCGTGCTGGTTAACGGCAGTCTGGCGCTGGCCCTTGCAGCGGAGGCTGACGGCGTGCATCTCGATTCATCTGCTGCTGCCAAGCTGACCTCCCGCTCGGATTGCGGCGCGCCGGATTCGTTTCTAATTGGCGTGTCTTGCCATGACGCCAGCGAACTGGCGCACGCGGCAGCACTCCAAGCAGATTACGCGCTGCTGTCACCGGTGCTGCCTACGCTGACACACCCGGGCGCAGCGGTGCTGGGTTGGGATGCTTTTGCCGCGCTCGCCGCGGTCAGCCCGATTCCAGTCTATGGCCTGGGCGGTCTGGCCAGTGCCGACGTGACATTGGCGCAATCGCATGGCGCGCACGGAGTGGCGCTGTTGCGCGGGGCGTGGAGTTGAAACGAGTAGCGGTACCGCTGTTGTTGATTGTTATGCTGGTGGCTATCGCTGTTGCGGGCTACTGGTTCAAGCGCCCGGCCGAAGCGCACGCGGTTGCCTGTGTCGACCCGCTGGCGGGTTGCACGTTCAGCCACCGTGACGCAGTGGTAAAGGTACTGTTTAGAACCTTGCCTACACCGCTTGAGCCGTTTGTCCTCAACATGAATGCACCAGGCGCACGTCAGATCAGCGTAGCGTTTCAGATGAATGGCATGGACATGGGGTTTAACCGCTACGACCTGCGCCCATCCGATGCTGGGGTGTTTTCCGCGAAGATCATCCTGCCGATGTGCATCAGTGGTCGGCACGACTGGACGATGGTTATTGACATTGACGGGGTCCATTACGCGCTGCCCTTCAGAACGCAATGAAATTCGCCGTTCATGCAAGCGTCATGTACGCGGCATATAATTGAAGCGGATTATTGGAGAGACCGAAAAATGCTAACCGAACACACCTACAAGCAGTTTGACGCCGAGTTGGAGGCCGTGCGCGCGAACGTGCTGAAAATGGGTGGCCTGGTCGAAGAACAAATCACCAACGCCGTAGAAGCCCTCGTCAACGGCGACCTTGATCTGGCCGCACGGGTGGACGCCAACGACCACAATGTTAACGCGCTGGAAGTGTCCATCGACGAAGATTGCACCCACATCATTGCGCGCCGCCAGCCTACGGCGTCCGACCTGCGCATGGTGATGATGGTTGTAAAAACCATCACCGATCTGGAGCGCATCGGCGACGAAGCCGCCAAGATTGCACGTATGGCCATTTTTATCCACAAATCGGAACGCCTCGGCCAGCCCCGCTTTACTGAAGTCAAATACATGGCCACGATGGTGCTCGACATGTTGCGCAAGGCACTCGACGGGTTTGCCCGCCTGGACGCGACGCTGGCGGTGGAAATCGCGCGCCAGGATCAGGACGTGGACGAAGCATTTCGGCTTAACCTGCGCCACCTCATCACCTTTATGATGGAAGACCCTCGCACCATTTCGGTTTTCATCGACATCCTGTTTGTCACCAAGGCGATCGAACGCATGGGCGACCACGCCAAGAACATGTCGGAATACGTCGTCTACATGGTCAAGGGCAAGGACGTGCGACACACGTCTCTGGAAGAGATCGAAAAAGAAGTGCTGTAATCTATTCTGCAGATCAAAAAAATGGGCTCCAATTGGAGCCCATTTTATACAGTCATCCCTGCTTACTTGCTAGGGGTACCGGGGGGTACATAACCCGCTGCTGCATCAACCTCACCGCCGCCAAATAAATAGCGGTCCATCTGCTCCATCAAATAACTGCGCGCTTGAGCGTCAGCCAGATTTAGCCGGTTTTCGTTTATCAGCATGGTCTGGTGACGTTGCCAGCCAGCCCAGGCTTCTTTTGACACATTCTCGAATATCTTCTTACCCAACTCTCCCGGAACCGGCTGGAAGGGCAGGCCTTCGGCTTCGCGCCCGAGCTTTACACAATTAACCATCCGCGTCATTTACTGCTCCTGAAAATTTCAATCCCCGGATTTTAACCCAAGCGTCTTGTTATTATGGGCAGCCTCAATGCGTCGCGCAAATACAGTCATCTCCTTGGCGGCCTGCTTGTCACCCCGAGCCTCGGCCACTGCAATACCCTGCTGGTACGCTACCAACGCCTCGAGCCAAGCCTCTGTTTCCGTCAACGCCCGGCCCAGCAGCTTCCACGCAGCGGAATATTTAGGATCATGTTCGACGGCTCGATTCAAATGTTCGGCCGCTTTGGCGGCATCGCCCTGTTTCAGGTATTCATTCCCGAGCGAAAACCGCAATAACGCATTGTCGCGCCCTTGCGCCAGCATGGATTCAAAATCAGCGATGGATGGCATTACTTTCTCCAGAAAACCGGGGTGAGCACCACCAGCAGGGTAAAAAACTCGAGGCGCCCGAGCAGCATGGCAAAGCTGCACACCCAGGTTTGAAAATCGTTCAGGATCGCATAGGTGCTGGCTGGCCCAACCTGCCCAAGACCTGGGCCGGTGTTGTTGACCATGGCCACCACCGCCGTGAAAGCAGTAAAAACATCGAGACCGGAAGCTGAAAGCACAAACGACAACACCACGATCGACGCAACATAAATGAACAGAAAAGCCAGTACCGCATAGATGATCTTGTTGGGCACCGCCTGCTGGCCAACCTTGGTGTGGATTTCGGCACGAGGATGGACCAGCTTTACCATTTCCCGGTACACCTGTTTATAAAGCAGGGTCGCGCGCAACATCTTGATGCCGCCGCCGGTTGAGCCGGAGCTGGCGACAAAGCTCGACAGAAACAACATCCACAAGGGTGCGAAATAGGGCCACACATTGTAGTCCGTGGTTGAGAACCCCAGCGTAGTCGCGACGGAAACGGTGTTGAATGCGGCGTGACGCAGCGCTTCGGAAAAATCGAGATAGAACCCTTTATACAACAGGAAAAAGGTCAACCCCAGTACGCTGACGCCGAGCACCGTAAAGTACCAGCGAATTTCAGCATCGTAGCGATAGGTGAACAGGTTGCGGGTTCGAAATGCCATGAAGTGCGTCGAAAAACTGATCCCGGCTATCAGGGCAAACAGCATGACGATGAATTCGAGTAGCGGCGAATCGAAGAAAGCCATGCTGGCATCGTGCGACGACATGCCACCGAGCGCCATGACACTGAAGCCATGCACCATGGCATCGATTCCACTCATTCCTCCCGCCCACAGTGACAACATGCACATGACCGTAATCACCGCATAGACCTGCCATAGCCCCTTGGCCGTTTCAGCCATGCGTGGCGTGAGCTTGCTGTCTTTCATCGGCGTCGGTGTTTCGGCCTTGAACAGTTGCCGGCCACCGACCCCCAGCATGGGCAGCACGGCCACTACCAGCACAATCACCCCCATGCCCCCGATCCAGTGCATCAAGGTGCGCCAGATATTGATGGACGGAGGCAAGTTGTCCAGCCCGGACAGCACGGTGGCGCCCGTAGCGGTCAGCCCGGAAACCGCTTCGAAATAGGCGTCAGTAAAACTGAGGTCGGGCATGTAGGCGAGCAGGGGAATTGTTGAAAACACCGGCAACACGGTCCAGATCATCACTACCAGCAAAAAGCCGTCCCGCGTCAACAGCTCGCGTTTGCCGTGACGTGAGACCAGCCACAGAAAGAGTCCCGCAAAAAAGGTCGCGAGTATGGCCTCATCGTAAACGCGATACGCACCATCGTTCATGACGATGGAGACGCCTAAAGGAAACAAAAATGCGAATGAAAACAGCATCAGCACTTTTGAAAAAATATGAACTACAGCCAAAAGTTGTGACATCAAATGATCCGCGAAACCCGCATCGACATGACCGCGATGGTACCAGCGACCGCCATCATGCCCGCCAAAAGCTGCGTCTGAATAGCGTCAATACTGGCAACACCCTTGGAAAATGCGCTAATAAATGCCCAGCGGATACCCGGCAATACCAGCGTCATCGCAACGATGGACCCCACATACATCATGGCAAATGCCCGAATGAACGTAATGGTCTGATTGGGTACGCTAGGGTCATTGATTTTGATCCGCGAATGCGTCGCTGGGTACCGAGTTGTTCGTGCTCGCGCACATGCTTGATTACCGCGGCGCTGCGGGTGGTCAAGGTTGACATGGTTTCGAATTCGAATCGGTAGAACACATGCCCGGCACAAGACGGTCCAAGGTAATTCTCAGAAAAACCCGAAGCCGACCTGGAACAGTTTTTCGATTTTGGGAATAATGCGCTTGTTGAGTGCGAATAAAATGAGATGGTCTTCGGCTTCCATCATGCTGTCGTGGTGCGCCATCAAGACGTCATCCCCGCGAATGATGGCGGCGATAGCCGCGCCTTCGGGCAATGCCACATCGCCGATGCGACGCCCCACCACCTTGGATGTCTTCAAGTCACCGTGGACGATAATCTCCAGAACCTCGGCTGCGCCGCGCCGCAAGCTATGCACTGCGGCCATGTCACCGCGCCGAATTTTCGAGAGTAGAGGACCCACCGTAGCTTGCGCGGGTGAAATGGCGATATCGATTTCACCGCCCTGCACCAGATTCACATAAGCCGAGCGGTTAATCAGCGCAATGACACGATGTGCGCCCATGCGCTTGGCCAGCAGCGCCGACATGATGTTATCTTCGTCGTCGTTGGTAAGCGCGCAGAAGACATCCATCGAATCGATATTTTCCTGCTCCAGCAAGTCTTCGTCGGTCGCATCGCCTGTCAACACCAGCGTGCGGTGCAAACTCTCGGCAAGCTGGTTGCTGGCGACCTTGTTGATTTCGATCAACTTGACGTCATAGTCACGCTCAAGCCGCGCGGCCAGCCGTCGCCCGATGTTGCCCCCTCCGGCGATCATCACCCGTTTGACAGGACGCTCCATTCGACGCATTTCGCGCATGACTGCGGGAATATCTTCTCGGCGGGCAATGAAAAATACTTCATCACCCGGCTCGATTACGGTGATCCCTTTCGGCACAATGCCGCGGTCACGCCGGTAGATTGCCGCCACCCGGCAATCAATATCCGGCATGTGGCGACGGATATCCTGTAGCTCGTGTCCGACCAATGGCCCGCCATGGTAAGCCCGCACTGCAACCAACCTCACCTTGCCGCCGGCGAAATCCAGCACCTGCAAAGCTTCGGGGTGCTCGATCAGGCGGCGCAGGGTTTCTGTGACCTCCTGTTCCGGACTGATGATGTGATCAACGCCAAAGTGTTCGGCCAGAAATCCACTCTCGACATCCAGAAAATCGGCCGCGCGGATCCGCGCAATGCGGGTGGGGATATTGAACAAGGTCGCAGCGAGTCGGCACGCGACGAGATTGGTTTCATCGCTTTGGGTAACGGCCACCAGCATGTCGGCGTCATCCGCGCCCGCTTTCTTGAGGATAGACGGGTGTGCAGCGTGGCCCTGTACGGTGCGCAGATCAAAGCGATCCTGCAACAGCGCCAGACGGGCGAGATCCAGGTCAATAACAGTAATGTCGTTGTTTTCGGCGACCAGGCTTTCGGCCAGATTGGCGCCAACCTGACCCGCACCGAGAATGATAATTTTCACGCGCGATCCTTAAAACTTAGTGGCTGTTAAGAAATAAACCGTTCATTTGAAACTTTCTTTTACAGCCACTTATGCAGACGTAAGGAAATAACATGAATAGGTTATTTCCTTACAGGCGCTTACAACAGGTCTTCGTCCAGCCGCCTTCCATGACGGATATTCAATTGCTTGAGCTTGCGATACAAGTGGGTGCGCTCCAGCCCGGACTTGTCGGCGACCCGCGTCATGCTGCCCCCTTCTGTCTGTATCAAATGCTCGAAATACATCCGTTCGAATGCATCGCGCGCCTCGCGTAGCGGTATATCGAACGAGATGCCGTGCGACACCGAGGGCGCGGCCTGCTTGATCGGTGCGATCACACGATTCACGTCGATGGCATCGATTTCGGCCGACAACGCGGTCACCGCCAGGGTACGTACCACGTTATTGAGCTGTGGCAGGTTGCCTGGCCAGTCGAAGTTGCGCAGCTGATTCATCGCAGGGGTGGTGAGCCGGCGTACCGGGCAGGCGCCTTCCTCCACCAGATGCGACAACATCACATTGGCGATATCGGGCACGTCTTCGCGATGGTCACGCAGCGGCGGCACCTGAATCGCCAAGCTGGACAGGCGGTAGAACAAGCGGCTGTCGAACTCATTTGCCGCGACCATTGCATCCAGGCTGCGGCTGCTGGCACACACCAATCGCGCGCCACCGCCTTCGATGCGATCGAGCAGCAGGCCCAGGCCTTTTTGCTCCAGGCGAGCCAACTCGCAGGCATCGGACAGAAAGAGCGTGCCATTGCTCAGTGTTTCGAAATAACTCAATGGATCGGAGACCAGCCGCGCGCGATCCTTGATTTCCACCCACGGGGTGGTGGGCTGGTGCAAAAAGCGGGCACAGATCTCGAATCCGCTGCCGGGTTCACCCAACAACAAAACGGGCGCAGTGTTACTGGCTATCTGGGTGAGGCGTTTTTTGAGCTCGAGGATCAGCGGGCTTTTGCCAAGGGACGACAAGTCCATCCCCGGGGTGCGCCGGGGCAGAACCGCGCCGCGCTTGATCGCTTTGTTGACTGTGTCGAGCAGCTTGGCCAGGGTCACTGGCTTTTCCAGAAAATCCGTGGCCCCGAGTTTGGTCGCCTCGACTGCCGTGTCGATAGTGCCATGGCCGGACATCATCACCACGGGCATGGTGAGCTGACCACTGCCCGCCCACTCTTTCAGTAGCGTGACGCCATCGGTGTCGGGCATCCAGATGTCAAGCAAGACCAGATCCGGACGCCGCTCGGAACGAAAGGCACGCGCCGCCTCTGCATTTTCCGCCAAGTGCACGTCGTAACCCTCGTCAGTAAGGATTTCCGACAACAACTCACGAATACCCACTTCATCATCCACGACGAGAATATGCCCGCTCACGTGCTCTCCCCCGCTGCCGCAAAAACCGGTAGTGCAATGCGAATTGCCGCACCGCCCGACTTGCGATTTTCGATCTGAGTTTTGCCCTGATGTTCTTCTACAATTTTTTTGACAATGGCCAATCCCAGGCCCGTTCCTTTGGCCTTGGTAGTTGCATAAGGCTCAAACAGCCGCGTCATCAAGTGCTCCGGAAATCCGGCTCCATTATCTTTTACGGTCAGGCAAACAGTATTGTTTTTGAGTTGCGTACTGACCTCGACACAAGGCGCTGAAAGATCGGCCAAGGCGTCCTGCGCATTTTGCAACAGATTATGGATTACCTGACGCAATAATGTGGTGTCGCCAGAAATACTGGGCAAATCTGTGTCGAGGCTTAACTGCAAGCCCAGTGCATTGGCGTCATAAAGTGACAGTACCTCACGCACCAGCGAATTGATATCGAGCGCTTCCAGCTTGGCACGCGGCATGCGCGCATAGTCCGCGAATGCATCCACCATGCTTTTCATGGCGGCGACCTGATTGACGATGGTTTGCGTCGCCCGCTTAACAAACTCGGCATCTGCAGGCTGAAGCCGTCCGTCAAGTTTGTGCGCAATGCGTTCGGCCGATAGTTGAATGGGGGTCAACGGGTTTTTGATTTCGTGTGCCAACCGGCGTGCCACTTCACTCCAAGCCGCATTACGCTCGGCATCAATCAGTTTGGTCACGTCATCAAACACTAACACATAGCCACGCTCTACGCCTGGTGGCAGGCGCGTGCCGCGAAGCAACAAGGTCTGCCTGATTCCATTGCCGGCATAATTGATCTGCTCCTGCCACTCGCCTTCGTTGTCGCCAAAGCGCGCCGCAACCATTACGCCAAAGGTGTGCAGCGCATCTTCCGGCTGACCCAATCCAGTCAGCGCTTGTCCATCCAGCACTTCAGTCGTCACATCCAGAATCTGAACGGCCGCACCGTTCATCGTGCGCACCCGCATTGTTTCGTCCAGCACCACCACGCCAGAGGACAGATTCGCCAACACCCGTTCCAGAAACGCTTTGGCCTGCTCGGTTTCCTGGTGGTTTCTGGCAACCTGTTCACGCGCATCGGATAGTTGACGGGTCATCCGGTTAAACGACTGAATCAACACGCCCAGCTCGTCACGACTTTTCACCATGGGCATTTCGGAAAAGTCGCCCTTGGCCACGGCGCGGGTGCCACGTGCCAGCGTACGTAACGGCGCGCCCAAACGCTCCGACAGCATGTATGCGATTACAAAGGTCATCAACAAAGCCAGCATCAAGGTCAGCGTGAGCGCCACCCCATAAATGCGTTTCAAGCCAAGGCGAGAAACCGATATTTGCTGGTATTCCTGATAAGCCAGGCGCACGGCCTGCGCGTCGTTCGCCAGGCTGTTGGGGACCGGCTGCACCAATTGCAGCACGCGTGTCTCGTCCGTCAACGCACTGGTGTAGACAGGCACGATCACATGCATGATGAGGCCGCGCTCAGGCACCTCCTCAATACGGCTATACGGTTTTTGTTGCCGCACCTGCCAGAGAACACTGCGCTCGGGCAGCAAGGGCAGCAGCGTGCCGTGCTCGCTGCCAACGTGAGCGATGACCCCGCCGCGCTCGTCGAACAGGGTCAACTCCTGTACCGCGCTTTGCTCGCGCAGCGTGTACAGGCTGGTGATGACTGAGCCCATGCCTTCATCCGAAAGCGACAGTGCCATACGCTGGGCTTTTTTATCGAGCTCGCGCAACAAGTCATCGAGTGCGGCCTGTCCCAGGTTCACGCCCGCGGTCAGCGCGTTATCGACCCGGACGTCGAACCAGGTTTCGATCGAGCGATTGAGAAAAAAAACCGAAGCACCATATACCACCAGGCCGGGCAACATGGCGACAACGCCAAACATCAACAGCAACTTGAGGGTGAGCTTGGCGCCGAAGACACCTCGCCGGATGCGTTTTTGCAGCCACCACAACCGCCAGCCCAGCAACCCCAGCAAAATCACACCCAGCACGCTACCGCCAGCAAACAAGGAGGGCAGCGAGTCAGAAAACACACCACTGTCTCCGCTGGCATAAAACAACAACGCCAACAGAACAGCGCCCATGACCAGGACGACGGTAATCAGGCTACGCATCAGGGCAAGGGTTGTGAGGTGGGAGACGGGAGGGTGGCGGGTGCTTCAAACGACCAGTCATACCAGGACGTGGTCATTTCCCAGTTGTCGCCAGAGACGGCGCCAATTGAAAGCGGTTTGGGTAATTGCGCCGTATCGAGACGAAGACGTAAACGCGCATCGTAACGTTGTCCGGGTTGAAGCGCGCCGCGATCGAGCACCTGCCACGCCTCAACCCGCCCTAGCATCGCGAGCGCTTCGCTCAAGCTGGCCGCAGTCTGGGTGGTATAGCCGGTTTCTACGACATAGCGCCGCAGCAGAAGATGGTAATAAATCCGCAGCTTGCGCACCGGCTCGGCGATATTTTCATCAAACCACCAGTTACGCGGCCGGGTCAGCTCCAGTTCGAGCACAAAGTACAGATTGATGCCCTTGGTCAGCGCATTTTCCAGGGTACGGTTGAGCACAATATTGACATCCGCATCGAGCACGTAACCCTGTTGGGTTATCTGGATCGCAGCCTGCTTGACCGCGCTCTTGTCGGGTGCGGTCGCGGCGACCACACCCGACAGCCAGATGCCCAGAAACAGTCCAGCCAGCCAGCGAAAAGCCGCTTCACGTCTTGCGTAGCAGGGCGTAAAAAAATCCATCGTGCTCAGCATCGGGTAGCAAAGACCCATCGGACAAAGGTTCAGGAAGCGGACAGCGTACGGCGTCCTCGGCATGGCGCATCAAAAATGCTTGCACCTGCCCATCGTTTTCAACATTGAATATCGAGCAGGTAGCGTAAAGCAAAGTACCACCGGGGGCCAGCAGCGGCCAAAGTCTATCCATCATAACGGCCTGCTGGGCCGCAAATTGAGCGATGTCGTCAGGACGACGCAGCCATTTGATGTCGGGATTGCGGCGAACCACACCGGACGCGCTGCAGGGAACGTCAGCCAGAATCCGATCAAACAACTGGCCATCCCACCAGGCTTCAGGGTGCGCCGCATCACCTACGATCAGGTCTGCCGCCAAATGCAAACGATCGAGATTTTCCTGCACCCGCACCAGCCGCGTTGCATCGATGTCGAGAGCACTGAGCTTGATAGGCGTTGCGTCGGGCGCAATGCGTTCCAGAATATGGCCGGTTTTACCGCCGGGCGCAGCACACGCATCCAGCACCCGCTCGCCGGGCTGCGCCTCGAGCAAACGCGCAGCCCATTGCGCGCCCGCATCCTGTACCGACACCCAACCCTGATCAAAGCCGGGCAGGCTGTGCACCGACACTGCCTTGTCGAGGGTGATTGCGTCCACACCGGTTTGCCGCGCAGGCAGATCGGCCTCGGCCAGAATCTGCACATACTTCGCCGCATCGCCCCAGCGCGCATTGACGCGAAGGGTGAAGGGGGGGTGCTGCAAACCGGCCTCCAAAATAGTTTGCCAGTGCGCCGGGTGCTCGGCCTGCAGTTTTTCGATCCACCAGTTGGGATACGACCAGCGACCGCGGGGCGACTCGTCAGCCATTTTTTCCAGCTCGGGACGACGACGCTGAAAATTGCGCAACACGGCATTGGCGAGACCACGGCG